>JALEJQ010000002.1 GCA_022769565.1 Oscillospiraceae bacterium | reverse complement strand
CTCAATGGAGTCAAGCCTTGGAATTAGGAAAAAGCTGATTAAAGCGCAGCGTTCGTTTCGCCGTTTTGAGAAATGTACGAGTTTCCTTCTTTGAGGACATTTTGAAAAACGGCTGAAACGTATTAATCAGCGTTTCCTTAGTATGAAATTATAGAAAAGCATATCCTTACAATATTATTTAATACTAATTCTAAATCGTTCTATAGACAAAGGCGGCAGATAGAACACAGCCAATCAAGAAAGGCGACCGCAGCAAGGCTTGGTGCCTAGCCTGACGCCGAGTTGCTGTGTTATAGCTGTCGGATTTGTCGATAGGTTGGTATAAGGCAACACCGCACGCAATCTTTGTACGGTGTTGCCTTAAAAATAATCATTTTTTTGCCACAGCATACAGATTTGTTTCCCAAGCCGGAATGTAAAGCTGATGCCGTATGTAAAACCTTAAATCGGGATTTATTTCTTTAAGCTGCAGGGGAATGGCAAACAGATCCTCGCTGCGGTGATAAAGAGCGGAAATAACGTCCGCTTCGCCTGCAATATGCCTTTGAGCGCCTATTATCGCTTCACGCTCCGAGCCTTCCACATCAAGTTTTATTAAGGTAGCTTGTTCTTCAACGGCTTTATCAACCGACAGCAGCGCAGTTTCAACTTCTCCGCGTTCCGAAGCACGGGACATTCTTCCGCTGCCCTTAGTAAACTTAGCTGTAACGTTTTCGCTCCACGCTCCTGCGTTGAACAGGGTGATGTTTTCAAGCGTTTCTGTGTTTTTCTGCAGCTTGCGGAAGTTTTTAGGGTTAGGCTCAAATGCGTAAATGTGCCTGTACCGTCCCTGTGCCGCTTCTGCATATTCTGCGGCAGTATCTCCGTTGTAGGCACCGAGGTCAATGTAAACGCTGTTTTCCCTTATGGGGATAATGCTGCTGTAAACCTCTTCCTTGGGCGAAGTGCAATCGTTAAGATAGCCTATCTTTCCGCTTATTTTGAAATTTATCACATTTTCATAGGTCTGACGGGAAATGTCGTCCTCAAGCATATTATAGACCGTTTCAAATTTATCCTTATTTTCAAGATAATATTCGTAAGTAAAGAGTGTTTCTCCCGCAACGGGAACATCGGGAGCAAGGAGGATATGCCGTGCGGCTATTTCGTTTATCCTGCGGTAGATGCTGTCATATCCTGCCGCAAATGCAAGAACTACAGCGAAATCGTCAACGATGTTTTCTATCTGTGAAAGCGTGTGAACAAGGTGCCCCTCAAAGGTGTGACCTCGTACAAATTCATCGCTTGCAAAAAAGCCTGCAAGGGGAATACCGTATTTTTCAAAAACAGCCATTATTTTTAAAGCGCCGTCTCCCATTCCGTAAATAAAAACGGGCAGCTCTGTGTTTTTCAGAAAGTCCCAGCAATCGGTCGTTTCTTTAATTGTAAGGGACATATTTTCCCATCCTTTCCGGGCATTGCTGCTGTAAAACAATTTTTATTCAGCATCATCATGGCAGCAGTCATGATCATCATCGTATCCGGTGCCGCCTATCATATCTCTGCCTCTTACGCGGTAGCGGTCACGCTGAATATCCACCTGTTCTTCAAGAAGATCCATAAATTTACGGGGCGCTTTAATAGACTGCACTATCTTTACGGGAGTGTCTGTATCCTTGCAGTTAATAGTTACCGTTCCGCAGCCGAAAATACGCTGTCCGAAAGGAAGCTGAAGGCTTTTGTCAGATACTCTGTAAAGCTCAACTTCGTCTTCTCTTATTGAAAGAAATCCCACCCGAGTGATGAGCTTTTTCTCGGTAAGGATATAACGTGTAAAAGAAATGGGGAGACCGAATATAGTTCGTTTTTTATCCGTCCATATGTAATCATAATCAATTTTAGCCATTATAGTTCCTCCGTTCAGATTATTCACTATTAATTATAGTACAGCAAACGGAATATGTCAATCAATAATCAAAAAAGGTTCTCCGTAAAACAGAGAACCGGTATAACAATATTAAATCAGCCCCATACTCGGTACGGGGCTGTCTGGGGTGGGAGATGGGATTCGAACCCACGATCTTCGGGACCACAATCCGACGCTTTAACCAACTAAGCTACACCCACCATATGGCGCGTCTTACTGGATTCGAACCAGTGGCTTACTGCTTAGAAGGCAGTTACTCTATCCAGCTGAGTTAAAGACGCACATTTGATTTTTGCACAAGGGCAAAATTGGAGCGAGTGATGGGAATCGAACCCACGCAACCAGCTTGGAAGGCTAGTGTTCTACCATTGAACTACACTCGCATTTTCGTCTATTTCCTGACGACGAAATATATTATAACACACACAGAATATTTTGTCAATACCTTTTTTGAAAAAAATCAGACTTTTTTAAAATTATTTTGCAGCAAGCAGAGAAGCCGTGATTTTGCAGAAAATGCCCCGAAATTCACATTCACATTTCGGGGCATAATTATATTATGGTGATTATTCTGCAGTAACTTCAAGCTCGCCTTTCTTTTCGCCGATCTTGATAGTTTTGAAGGGATTTGCTGTGCTGTTGATAATAAGCTCTGCGACCTTGTCTTCAATATCCGTGCGGATGACCTTGCGTATATCTCTTGCGCCAAACTTCTGTCCGTATGCCTTTTCTGCAATGACCGACAAAGCCTTCTTGCCATATTTGAGAGTGATTCCCTTTTCAAGCAGCGGTTCCTTCATTTCGTCAAGCATAAGCGCAGCAATGCCCTCGTAATTTTCAAGGGTGAGGGGAGAGAAGGTAACTATTTCGTCTATACGGCTGAGAAATTCGGGACGCAGGAAGTCGGAAAGTGCTTTCATTGCTCTTTCTTTGGAAACGTCCTCGGCAGTTCTGTTGAAGCCGATGCCCGTAGATTTGTCCGTTGAACCTGCGTTGGAGGTCATAACGATGATCGTGTTCTCAAAGTTAACAGTTCTGCCCTGAGAATCTGTAACTCTGCCCTCGTCAAGTATCTGGAGAAGTATGTTCAGAACATCGGGGTGAGCCTTTTCTATCTCGTCAAAAAGCACTACCGAATAAGGCTTGCGGCGTACTTTTTCTGTAAGCTGTCCTGCTTCATCATAACCTACATATCCCGGAGGTGAGCCTATAAGACGGGAAACCGAGTATTTCTCCATATATTCCGTCATATCAAGTCTGATAAGTGGGTCTGTTCCATCGAAAAGCTCCGAAGCAAGTACCTTTACAAGCTCTGTTTTTCCCACGCCGGTAGGACCTACAAAAATAAAGGAAGCAGGTCTGCGGCGCTTTGAAAGCTGCACTCTTGTACGCTTTATAGCCTTGCTTACAAGCTCAACGGCTTCGTCCTGACCGATTATCTTTTCTTTCAGCTTTGCTTCAAGGTTTTCCAGCTTCTTGTATTCGCTTTCAACCACCTTGCTTGCAGGTATACCCGTCCAAAGTTCAATTACCTTTGAAAGATCCTCTTCGGTAACGTAGACCTTGTTTATTGCTTCTTCGGCATCGGTCTTTTCCTTCTGAAGTCTGAGTACCTCTGCTTTGGCATTCGCCAGCTTTTCAAAATCCGGTTCAGCGCATTCTTCTATTTCAGCAACGTTTTCTTCTTCCTTTTCAAGAGCCTTTACAATATCATCGTAATCGCTCAGCTCCTTGCTGCGTATGCTGCGGCAGGCGCAGGCTTCGTCAAGCAGGTCAATAGCCTTGTCGGGGAGAAAACGGTCGTTGATATATCTTTCCGAAAGGACTGCGCACATACGCAGCAGTTCATCGGTTATCTTTACCTTGTGGTGCGCTTCGTAATATTTTCTTATTCCGAAAAGTACGGCTTCCGTTTCGGTAAGAGTAGGCTCATTAACGGTAACAGGCTGGAAGCGGCGTTCAAGAGCACTGTCCTTTTCAATGTATTTTCTGTATTCCTTGAAGGTAGTTGCGCCTATGACCTGTACTTCACCTCTTGAAAGAGCCGGCTTGAGGATATTTGCAGCGTTCATTGAGCCTTCGCTGTCGCCTGTGCCCACAAGGTTGTGTACTTCATCAATAAAAAGTATAATATTTCCGGCAGCTTTAACCTCGTCAATAAGACCCTTTACACGGCTTTCGAACTGACCTCTGAACTGTGTTCCGGCAACGAGAGCTGTAAGGTCAAGCAGATAAACACGCTTGTCTTTAAGATTAAAGGGAACATCGCCTGCGGATATCCGCTGTGCAATTCCTTCAGCAATGGCAGTTTTACCAACGCCCGGTTCACCTATAAGACAAGGGTTATTTTTCTGACGGCGTGAGAGTATCTGAATTGTTCTTGCGATCTCCTTATCTCTGCCGATAATATTGTCCAGCTTGCCCTCATCGGCTTTTCTTGAAAGATTTTCGCAGTAAACATCAAGAAATTTAGTTTTCTTGTGCTTCATGGATTTATCCTTGCGTTTTTTCTGTTCGGTTTCTCCATCCTCTTCGGAAATGTCCTCGGAAATGCCGTCATCGGGATTTCCGGAGGCTTTTTCGGGGAATTTCGGCAAATGTCCGAGAATATTCTGGATAAATCCGGGGAAAGCTCCCGTGCCGCCTTTCTGGAAATAATCTCCGTCTATACTATCGCTGAGTTCAGTCATCTGATCTGCAAAGTCTTCAACGTCCTCGTCTGTGATACCCATCTGATCCATATATTCTTTGACCTGAGGAATGCCCAGTTCTTTAGCGCAGACAAGGCAAAGTCCTTCATTGTGTTTTTCTTCACCCTGCATTGCCGTAATAAATACGACAGCAGTTCTCTTTTTGCATCTTGTACAAAGCATTTATTGTCCTCCAATGAATTATTTAAGCAGAAGGGAAAGGGCAGCAAAGGTCCCTGAGTAAGCATATTTAAAGAAATAAGTACCCGAAATAACTTCGCTGCTGACGATAGGGTTAACATCTCCCGTCAGCTTTATAAAAATGCTGCAAAGCAGCGATAATGCCATAATAGCAAGCAGCGCATAAATAAATCCGAGAATACCCCCTAAAAATGAATCGGGCACCCGTACTGCATCTATTTTGCGTATAAGTCCTGCAATGTGGATAAGAACCGATATAACGGCGCAAAAAACAACAAAAGAAACTGCAAATATTACATTTTTTACTGTTTTCATTATGACAGGGCGGACAATTTCCTTTTCAATAAGCTCGGGAACGGAAGCGTTGCTTTTTTTCAGCTCTGCGACCTTTTCGCTGTCTGCAATATTGTTTTCTTCAAGGTAATTTTCCGCACTTTCGATAATTTCCTCCGGCAGAACTCCCGAAAGTGATTCCGTCAGCCTTGCGCAGTATCCAGTAAATATACTATTAAGTGTACCACGAAACTCGCTTTTCGTCAAGAGCGTACTTTCGCCGTTTATTTCATTTTCGTCAAACAGGCTGTAAATATCTTCCTCTGAGCCGGAATATTGTTCTCCAAGGATCTCTTTCAGTTTGTCGCCGGAAGCGTACTCTTCGGCAAGAATATCTGCTTTTTCCTCAATATAAGCTATTATGGAGGGCTGTACAGCGTGAATATACACATATTCATAGGTTGAATTGCTTACAAACGCCGCCAGTGCCGCAGAAACCGCAAATCCGGCAAGGGAAAGAAGCATACGGATAATGCCTTTTTGCCGCCCACGAAAAATAAATTCGAAAATAATAAGAAGTGTGGCAATATCAAGTATATGAGCGATAAACCAATCCATATTATACCTTTTATCTGAAATCTATCCTGTTTATTTCGTCGTAACCCATGAGGAAAATGTAATTGCCTATTCTGCGGAAGCTGTCATAATCGCTGTCAAGGCTTACCGAGGAATAAAGCTCTCCTGCAGGAGTGTAGGCATAAATGCCGTTCCTTTCGTGAACGAATACCATACCGTCCGAGATCTGTACGTTTTCTGCAGAATAATCAAGGGTCTTTTCGTATATTTCACCCGTTTCGCCGTTTATCGAAACAATATCTGTGCTTCGGCGTTCGGCGTTGCTGAAAATAATAGCGGCAAGATTTCCCTCAGAATCATATCCGCTTAAATTGTAGTCATATTTGTAAGCGTTTGTAAAATTTCCGTTTATATCATAATATGCGCACATACTGTCGCCGAACATTATAATGTGTTCGGAGCCGAAAAGCCTTACCGAAACAGCAAGGGTCTCCAGTTCTTCCGTCTCCCATACAGGCACGGGATTTCCAAGTGCGTCATAGTCTATGCGGTCAAATCTGTAATAAAGTATCTTTGAAACGATAACTCCGTCCTTTGAGCCTACTGTGGTAATGTAGCAGCCGCTGTTATCGGAATTAAACGTTACATCAATTATACGCTCCACGGAACCGTAGTTGAATATATTTTTTCCGCTGCTGTCGTAAATCATAAGCATGGAAAGAAATTTATCGTTTTTGGTAACAACAGCCGTGCAGTCGTTGCTGCTGAGTCTTGCAATAAGAATAGCGGAATCGGTGCTTTTGCTGTAGACTGTCTTATACTTGCTCATAAGGCTGAAGGAGGTTCCTCCAAGGTCGTAAATTAGCGCTTTTTTGGAAGATACCGTTAAAACGGGGTTGGCAAGGGTGTGCTGTGACATATAAAGCTCTTTTCCGTCACTGTCGTAAACAAAAAAGTGTGAATCGTCAAGAACAGCTACGGCATTATCCATAGTTTCAAGCTGATAATCCGCTCCTCCGTCAATGGCAATGGGGAATTTTCCTCCTGCCAGTTCAGATGTGTTTTCTGCGGCAGGGATCTTGTTGAGTATACCGTCCAGCTTGGGATACCATAAATCCTTAGTGAGTATAATAGCGGCAGCCGCTGCGGCAATAAGAAGGATAACCGCAAATTTTTTCAAAAACCGCAGGAATTTTTTATGCTGTCTTTTCTTTTTAAGGTCGGAAACATCGGTCACAGCCATTTTATCACCCCTTTAAGCTCAATAATAAACCCTGTTTAAGTACAAACCGTAAGGAACAGCAGTTTTTCCTGCCTTGTTCCTGTCTTTGGCTTCAAGTATATAGGGAACAGCATCCGCAGGGATACGTCCCTCGTTGATATAGATAAGCGTTCCTGCCATTATCCTTACCATATTATACAGGAAGCCGTCGCCTTTTACAATAAATTTCACAATATTTTCATTTTCAGCGGCGGTCTCCACCTTGAAATATTCTATGGTACGCACGGAATTTTCTTTTTGATTTGCCGTTCCGCAGAATGAAGTAAAGTCATGTGTGCCTACAAGATCCTGCGCCGCCTTTCTTATAAGCGGTATATCAAGGCTGTAGGGATAATGAAAGGCCCTGTTTGCAAGAAAAGGGTCTTTAACGGGACTGTTAAGGATAAGATACATATATTCCTTGCCCTTACAGGAATAACGGGCGTGGAAATCAAGAGGAACGTCCTCGCAGGAACGTATGGCAATATCATCCGGCAGCAATGAATTAAGTCCCCGTACAATGTTATTGCAGGGGATAGGGTGCTCCGTATTAAAGGAAAAGCAGTATTCGTTGGCGTGAACTCCTGTGTCCGTACGTGAACAGCCGTTGACCTTTACATCTCCGTTTGTAAGATAAGACAGCTTTTCTTCAAGAATATTCTGTATTCCAACGGCGTTTTCCTGCCGCTGAAAGCCGTGATAAGCCGTACCGTCATAGGACATTACAGCTTTGATATTGCGCATAGATACGACCGTCCTTTATCCAAAAATAATGTTTAAGAAAATAACCATATCGAGAAAAATAAACGAAATACCCAAAGCAAAGTAGTCCGCAGCTCCCGATTTAAGCTGTTTAAGCCTTGTGCGTCCTTCTCCGCCGTGGTAGCAGCGGCATTCCATTGCAAGAGCAAGCTCCTCCGCACGTCTGAAAGCCGAAACAAAAAGGGGAATAAGTATTGGAGTAAGCGCCTTTGCACGCTGTAAAAGTCCTCCGCTTTCCATATCTGCGCCCCTTGCCTTCTGAGCGGACATTATCTTGTCAGTTTCCTCGATAAGAGTGGGGATAAAGCGCAGAGCTATAGTCATCATCATTGCAAGCTCGTGAACAGGCAGCTTTATTTTGCTCAAAGGAGCCAGCAGACGTTCAATTGCGTCCGTAAGGGTAATGGGGGAGGTGGTGTAGGTCAGCAGCGAAGAACCCATGATAAGTGCGATTATCCTAATTATCATAAACGCCGAGGTTTCAAGTCCTTCATAAGTTATTTTAATGAATCCCAGCTTGAAAAATGTTACTCCGTCAAGAAAAAACAGGTTCAGCACCGTTGTGAAAAGAATTATGGGCACGATTGGCTTCAGACTTTTCATCATAAGCCGCAGAGGAATTTCCGAAATAAGAAAGGAAACCGTCAGAAAAACGCAGCTTACGGCAAGACCGAGAAAATTGTCCGCACAGAAAAGAGCAACGATAAAAACGGCGGTAATAATTATTTTAAATCTCGGGTCAAGCCTGTGAACAACGGATTTTCCCGGAAAATACTGACCTATGGTAATATCTTTAAGCATTTACGACTGTTCCTTTCAGTTTGTAAGAGATTTCTTAGCAAGGTATTCGGCAACTGTCTTTACCGCAAATTCCGTGGTGTAAACATCGGTGCGTATATCCACGCCTTTTTCTTTAAGTGCCATAAAGACCTTGGTTATCTGCGGAACGGAAAGTCCGATCTTTGTAAGTTCGCCTGCACGCTTGAACACCTCCGGCGGCGTATCGTAGCAGAACACCTGAGCCTTGTTCATAACAAGTATCTTAGTAGCAAATTCGGCAACGTCCTCCATGCTGTGAGAAACCAGCAGAACTGTAGATTTTGTTTTCCTGTGATATTCCTTTATCTGGTTAAGAATAACATCCCGTCCCTTGGGGTCAAGACCTGCCGTAGGTTCGTCAAGGATAAGTACCTTCGGCTCCATAGCCATAACGCCTGCAATAGCAACTCTTCGCTTCTGACCGCCGGAAAGCTCAAAGGGGGATTTCTGCAGATTTTCCTTGCCAAGTCCGAGAAGCTCCGTTATTTCGTTGACACGCCTGTCTATCTCCTTTTCGTCAAGACCCATATTCTTAGGACCGAATGCAATGTCCTTGTAAACCGTTTCCTCAAATATCTGATATTCGGGGTACTGGAAAACAAGTCCGACCTTGAAGCGTATATCACGCAGCTTAACGCCTTTTTCCCAGATGTCCTGCCCGTCAATGATGACCTTTCCCGAAGTGGGCTTCAGCAAACCGTTAAGGTGCTGGATAAGGGTGGACTTTCCCGAGCCTGTGTGACCGATAACGCCAACAAGCTCGCCCTCTTCAATTTCAAGATTAACGTTTTCAACGGCGTTTTTCTGAAAAGGCGTTCCTATACTGTATGTGTAAGTGAGATTTTCCGTTTTAATAATTGCCATAAGCAAACATTCCTTTTTATTTAAGCAGCTTAAGAAGAGCCTCGGTGCATTCTTCTTCGTTTATAATGTGGGTATCCGTTTTAAAGCCATTTTTCCCAAGCTCATACATAAGCTCCGTTACCTGCGGAACATCAAGTCCCAGACTTTTCATAAGCTCCACTTCGGAGAAAATGTCTTTCGGCACACCGTCCATAACCACCTTGCCGCTGTCCATAACGACTATCCTGTCAGCCTGTGCCGCTTCGTCCATATAGTGTGTGATAAGAACTATGGTTATGCCGTAATCCTTGTTAAGCCTGCGTATGGTTTTCAGCACCTCGCTGCGTCCTTTGGGGTCAAGCATAGCTGTGGGTTCGTCAAGAACGATGCAGTCGGGGCGCATTGCGATAATTCCGGCAATTGCTATACGCTGCTTCTGACCGCCGGAAAGCTGGTGGGGAGCGTGTTCTCTGTATTCGTACATACCCACAGATTTAAGTGCTTCGTCCACTCTCTGCCGCATTTCTTTCGGTTCAACGCCCATATTTTCAAGAGCAAAAGCAACGTCCTCTTCAACGATAGTGGCTACAATCTGATTGTCGGGGTTCTGAAATACCATTCCCACATGACGGCGTATGTCAAATATCCTGTTTTCATCGGAGGTGTCTATGCCGTCAGCGTAGACCTTGCCCTTGTCCGGCACAAGAATTGCATTCATATGCTTTGCGGCGGTGGACTTTCCCGAGCCATTATGTCCGAGGACAGCAACAAATTCGCCCTTTTTTATGTCAAGGGAAACATCTTTCAGAATAAGCTTCGCAGGCTCATTGCTGTCGGGGTCGGCAGGGTAGCTGAACTCCACATTCTCTAAGGAAATAATATTTTCCATTGGTATCCTCCGTTTATTCCAAAAGCTGAACGGCGCTTACCGCAGCCACGATAAGCAGCAGTACGCCTACAGCTATATATGTGTATTTTACCGCTTTGAATTCTTTCCCCGTCAAGGGAGTACCCATTTTTGATGTAAAGGCTTTGCCCTTGCCAATGATTCCGGCTATAATAAAATAAATTCCTCCGAGCAGCGCAAGCGCAGCCATTGTACGACCTCCCTGTGAAGTTTAAAAGGGTTTATATTCGCTTTCCAGAATAGAATAATATAATCTGTCAACGTATTTTCCATCAAAAATAATAGCGTCTCTTAGAGTGCCGTCATAATGAAATCCGCATTTTTCTATAACACGTCCCGACCGTGGATTGTTGGAACGGCGGCATATCTGTACCTTATGCAGCTTCATATGCTCAAATCCGAATGAGATAACAGCCTTTGTTGCTTCGGTAGCATAGCCTTTGTTCTGATACTCCGTGCCTATGCAATATTCTATCTCGGCAAAGTTATGATGGGGAACTACCTCGAAATATGCTATCTGTCCGATACACTGTCCGTTTTCTTTAAGTTCAATCGCCCACCTGAAAATGTTAGGCTGTTCATACTTTGCAATGTAGCCGTTTATAAGTCCGGCTGTCTTTTCAATAGTATCATAAACAGGTTCGCCGTATTCGAGCTGTACCTCGGGGTGTGATGCCCAGTTTTTATGTGCAGCTTCAATATCGGAAGGAACAAATCTTCTTAGAATCAGCCGCTCAGTTTCAATAGGTAAAGTTGTGCAGTAGACCATAATATCACCTTGTCCAAATTGCCGTAGAGCCGCAGGGAAGAGTAAAGCGGCTTTCCTTTACAGGCAATCCTATTTCATCGGCAGAAACATTTCCGCCGTATTTTGCTCCCACGGTCTCTCCAAGAATGTATGCCATTACCGAGGGAGAAAGTCCCGTTGTGTAGCTGTTAAGCAGGAAGAAAAGCGGTTCGTCGCTGAGAACGCCGGTACACAGCTTTACAAGGTCAAAAATGCAGTCTTCCAGCTTCCATACCTCCTGGTTAGGACCTCTGCCGTAGGAGGGAGGGTCCATAATAACAGCATCGTATTTTCTTCCTCTTTTTATTTCTCTTGCAACGAACTTTTCGCAGTCGTCTACTATCCAGCGTATAGGTCTGTCGGAAAGTCCCGAAGAAGCGGCGTTATCCCTTGCCCATTGTACCATGCCCTTTGAAGCGTCAACATGGCAAACAGAAGCTCCGGCATTTGCGCAGGCAAGAGTTGCTCCGCCTGTGTATGCGAAAAGATTAAGCACATTTATTGGACGTCCCGATTCCCTTATAAGCTTGTCCATAAAGTCCCAGTTAACAGCCTGTTCGGGGAAAAGTCCCGTATGCTTGAAGCCTGTGGGACGTATATTAAAGCGCAGATCTCCATAAGAAATTATCCATGAATCGGGTATTTTCTTATGAAACGACCATTGACCGCCGCCCTTGTCAGAGCGGTGGTAATGACCGTGCGCCGAGTTCCAGAGAGGGGATTTGTGACCTGTTTTCCATATTATCTGCGGATCGGGACGTATCAAAACAATATCGCCCCATTTTTCCAGTTTTTCCGAATCGGAGCAGTCGATAAGGCAGTAATCCTTCCAGTTTTCTGCTGTTCTCATAAAATTTATCCTTTATTTTTTATTGATTATCGTATTATTCAGACGGGCAGCGTTCTTTTATTTTGTCTGCGATCTTGACCGCCATATCGTTTATAACGTCAAAATGCCTGCCCTCTATCATTACTCTTATCAGCGGCTCCGTTCCGCTTTCTCTTACAAGGATACGTCCGCTTGTGCCGAGCAATTTCTGATTGGTTGAGATGATCTCCTCAATCTCGCTGTCGTTTTTCCACTTTTCTTTCCATGCTGCGGTTATTTTTACGTTTATCATTACCTGGGGGTAACGCTCCATTACCCTGGAAAGCTCCGAGGCTTTACAGTCAGAACGCTTAAGCACGGAAAGCAGCTGAACAGCTGTCAGCTGACCATCTCCCGTAGTTGAAAGGTCGTGGAAGATGATATGTCCCGATTGTTCGCCGCCAAGATTATAATCTCCGGCAAGCATCTGTTCAATAATGTATCTGTCACCAACCTTTGTAGTTACAACGTTGATGTTGTTTGCTTTTGCAAAGTGAGAAAAGCCAAGATTTGTCATTATGGTAACAACGGCGGTGTTCTTTTTCAGCGTACCCTTGTCACGCATATCCTTGGCGAAAACAGCTATCAGCTTGTCGCCGTCCATTATTGCGCCTGTTTCGTCAACTGCAAGGCATCTGTCTGCGTCTCCGTCAAATGCAACGCCGATGTGGCACTTGTTTTCGGTAACGAATCTTGATAATCCGTCAAGGCAGGTGGAACCACATCTGTCGTTTATGTTCAATCCGTCGGGTGCGTTGTTTATAAGCATTACGGAAGCGCCAAGACCGCTGAACAGCTTTTCTGCCGTAGAGCTTGCAGAACCGTTAGCACAGTCGATAGCAACTCTTACGCCGCTGAGATCATGGTCAATGGTTTTCATAAGGCTTCTTATGTAGTCCCACTCAGCGTTTTTATCATAGGAGATCCTGCCGGTGTTTGCGCCGCCGGTTATCTGCTCCTTTATTTTTTCGGGGGTATCAAGGATAAGAGCTTCTATTTCCTCCTCAATATCATCGGAAAGCTTGTAGCCCTTGCCGGAAAACAGCTTTATGCCGTTAAATTCCATGCTGTTGTGTGAAGCGGAGATCATAACTCCTGCGTCTGCACCCCTCTTTTGAACAAGAAAAGCAACGGCAGGTGTGGGAACTACGCCCAAAATAACTGCGTCCGCACCCACGGAGCATATTCCTGCTGCAAGAGCAGCTTCAAGAACATCGGAGGAAATTCTCGTGTCCTTGCCGATAAGTATTTTAGGCTTGTGCTTGGTTTTCTGGGTGAGCACCATTGCTGCTGCTCTGCCTATCTGCATTGCGGTTTCGCAGGTAAGCTCTGTTATTGCGACGCCTCTTGCGCCGTCAGTACCGAATAATCTTCCCATAAATATATTTCCTTTCTGAGTGCTGCGGTATAAACTGAAGATCGATTTTACAGGATGCTTTAATCAAAGGTAAGCTGACCTGCGTCGGGAACCTCGCCCTTGAATTCATATCCAAGGTGCTTGTAAGCAAGAGCGGTAGCGCATCTTCCTCTCGGAGTTCTCGAAATAAATCCCAGCTGCATAAGATACGGTTCGCAAACGTCCTCCAGAGTGACCGCTTCTTCTCCAATGGCAGAAGCAAGGGTCTCAAGTCCCACAGGACCGCCGCCGTATCCCTTTATAATCATATTCAGCATACGCTTATCCATATTATCAAGACCAAGACTGTCTACTTCAAGACGGTCAAGGGCTATTTTTGCAATATCTTCGGTTATTCTTCCGTCGCCGATTACCTCCGCAAAGTCTCTTACACGCTTTAAGAAGCGGTTTGCGATACGGGGAGTACCTCTTGAACGCTTTGCAAGCTCAATTGCGCCGTCACGGTCGCAGGCAATGCCGAGAATGACCGCAGAACGCATAATAATGTCGGCAAGCTGTTCCGTTGTGTAAAGCTCAAGCCTCATCATAACGCCGAATCGGTCACGGAGCGGAGAAGTAAGCTGTCCCGCCCTTGTTGTTGCTCCGATAAGGGTAAATTTGGGCAGGTCGATACGCAGCGACCTTGCCGACGGACCCTTGCCGATGATAATATCCAGCGCATAATCCTCAAGTGCAGGGTAAAGCACTTCTTCAATAGAACGTGATAAGCGGTGTATCTCATCTATAAAAAGAACATCGTTTTCCGAAAGGTTGGTAAGCAGCGCCGCAAGGTCTCCCGGCTTTTCAATTGCCGGACCCGATGTTATTCTTATATTTACTCCCATTTCGTGAGCAATGATCGCCGAAAGGGTAGTCTTTCCGAGACCCGGAGGTCCGTATAAGAGAACGTGGTCAAGAGCTTCTCCTCTTTTTTTGGCGGCTTCTATAAAAATTGAAAGGTTTTCCTTTACCTTGTCCTGTCCGATATATTCCGAAAGTGTTTTAGGACGCAGAGTGACTTCAAAATCGTCTGTTTCGTTATCCGTTTTCTTAGGCGAAACCATACGTTCTTCAAAGCTCATTTCACTTGATTCAAGCATCCTCTTCACTCCTTTACAGCAGTTTTTTCTGTTTGTAAGCCTTGGTCTGCGGCGTTGTAACTATAATAAGCGGAACGGTCATTTCCTGCTCGGTAAGACCGCCGTGGTTGGCTTTATTCATATTTTTCGGCTTTGTGTTAAGCGTCCTGTACCGCAGTCCTGCATCCGAAACAGCGCAGGCAAGATAGTCGCCGATAAAGTCATAGGTTTTCGGGTGAGTTCTGCCTGTTCCGAGAAGGTTTTTAGCAAAGACCTCACGCCTTGGGATAAGCAAAAAGTCGTGTCCGAGAAGATTGGCAAAGCTGCGCTCAAAATCCGTTTTTCTGTCGGATTTTACAAAGAAGGACATAGCCCTGCTTTCAATAAACGGCGGCATTACAAGGCACTCGTTAAGCTCGGGTATTCTGTCAATAAGTATTTCATCGGTTATATCTATCATTCCGTGGTCTGCGGAAATTATCAGCAGTGTGTCTTTAAGACTTCCTGCAAGTTTTTCAAGGTCATGATTCAGTTCACGGAGCTTTTCTCTTGTTTCATCGGAATAACAGCCTGTTCTGTGAGCGGTATCGTCGGGACTGCACCATTGAACATAGGTAAAAGTATTCTGCTCCGTTTCGCATATCTTTGCAACAAGGTCGCATACCCTGTCAAATTTTTCGGCGGTTTTGTGTATGTTGCCGTTTTCTGCAATGCGTACCTTGGATTGTGAAACAGTAAAGGGCTGAACGTCGCCTATGATCGACTTGGCAATATCGTGATATATGGTTTCATAGGGCATAACAAACTCTGCAGCGTTGGAAATAGCGGCAGGCTGTTTGGTATATGAATCAAGATTTGTGTAAACGTCTATACAGCGGCAGAATTCCTTGAAGAACAGCGACCAGCCCAGCCAGCCGTGTTCGTTTGGAGAAACACCGGTGTAATAGCTTGTCATTGCAGAGGCGGTGGTGGAAGGGTAAACGGAGGTAAGATTCTGCACAAAATTTCTTCGCAAAAAATCTCCCGGCGCAAGATTCCTTTCAAGCATATCCGTTCCCATTCCGTCAAGAACAATGAGGACAACATTCTTGTAGAATTTGCACAGATGTCCGTCCAGAACGGGCAGGGTAGGGTACTCATAAGGCGCCCTGTAATAGTTCATTACCGAGGAAATTATATTAATGATCGAGCGCTTGTAGTCGGGATAGCAAAGCATACGTCACATTCCTTTACATAGAAGCTGCAATTTTTTTCAGAGCGTTTTTGATAAGCTCTTCAACGGACAGGGACGGGTCAAGCTTGGCAATGACCGAAGCCGCCTCCGCCTGAGAATAACCAAGCACCACAAGAGCGGATATAGCCTCCGAGGTGTTTCCGCCCTCCGTAACGGCTCTGAAATCAGTATCTCCCGTTACCGAGGAGGTAAGCTGTTCATTCGTTATCTTGTCTTTAAGCTCAAGAACGACCCTCTGCGCCAGCTTGGGACCGATGCCTTTGGTTTTGGTGAAAGCCTTGTAGTCACCGGTCGCAACGTTAAGAGCAAATTTTTCGGGAGAGGTGTCAGACAATATCGCCAGACCTGCCTTCGGACCAACGCCCGAAACGGAAATGAGCATTTTGAAGCAGTTAAGCTCCTGTTCCGAAGCGAAGCCGAAAAGCTCAACAGCATCCTCTCTTATATATAAATACGTCAGCAAAAACGCTTCCGAACCGATACTGCCAAGCCTTGAAAGTGTATTGAGCGTAGTGCGGCAGGCGTAACCCACACCTGCACATTCAATAACCGCAAGATTGGGTTCTTTTCTGATAAGTTTTCCTCTTATGCTGTATATCATAAGGTTTTCTCCTTTAACATTTGGGGATCTTGATACCGCCGCTGCTGTGACCGTGACAAATGGCAATTGCAAGAGCGTCGGCGGTGTCGTCAGGTTTGGGAACGGAAGCAAGACCGAGAATACGTCTTGTCATTTCCATTACCTGCGGCTTTTCCGCCCGTCCGTAGCCAACAACGGATTGCTTTACCTGTAATGGCGTGTATTCGTAAATAGGAATTCCTGCGTTGGTCGCAGCAAGAATAGTAACGCCCCTTGCCTGTGCAACGTCAATGCCTGTTTTTTGGTTCGTGTTGAAAAACAGCTTTTCTATCGCCATAGCCTCGGGCTTGAAACGTTCAAGAACGGTGTTCATATCGTCAAAAATGGTTTTGAGCCGCAGGCTGAAATCGGTTCCTGCCTCGGTAGTTATCGCTCCAAAGTGAACGGGAGTAAATTTGTAGCCGTCATATTCCAGAACACCGAACCCGACGATCGCATAACCCGGGTCTATACCAAGTATTCTCAAAACGCATTTCACCTCTCAACAATATATGTAACAATTTATTATATCACATAAACGTCCGTTCTGCAACATTTTTTGGATATTTTTCATATCAACTCAAAATCGGCACTATTTTCCGTCAGACTGCTTCCGCCTATCCAAAGGGTGAATTTTCCCTTTTCAGGCTTAAATTCCATATTAATGTCGTAAAAACTCAGCATTTCCCCGGAAATTTCAAAGGAAACCGTCTTTTCCTCATTTGGTGCAAGAGAAATTTTCTGCAGCCCCTTAAGCTGTTTCATAGGACGGACAACACTTGCCTTTATATCTCTTATGTAAAGCTGTACAGCTTCCCATGCAGGCATTGAGCCGTTGTTTTTTACCGTAACGGAAGCTGTTATCTTATCGTCAGCAGTCATTTCAGCTTTGTCAAGCCGTACTGCCGAGTATTCTATATCGCTGTAGGATAAACCGTGACCGAAAGGATAAAGAGGAACGTTTGGAACGTCCATATAGTTTGAAAGGAAGGGGATAAAGCCTTTTGCACCGTCAGGCTTGGGTCTGCCAGTGGAATATGCACTGTAGCTTATAGGAAGCTGACCCGAGCAGTAGGGCATACTCATTGACAGCCTGCCTGAGGGGTTCACCTTGCCGAAAAGAATATCCGCAACCGCATAACAGCCGCAGGAGCCGGGCAGCCACGCTTCAAGCATTGCCGCAGACTTTTCAGCTTCATCTGGAACTGCAAGAGGTCTGCCGCCGAAAAGCACCGTGACAATGTTCTTGTTTGCTTCATAAACCTTGCTAAAAAGCTCCTTTTGCTCCTTGAAAAGAGAAATATCCGCACGGCTTCTTGATTCTCCCGTATAATTCTCATTTTCACCGAGGGCAAGAATAACAACATCCGCAGCTTTTGCGGCAGAAACCGCACTTTCCGTATCGCTGTCGGATATGACATATGTAATATCCGCTTTTGGATAAAGCTGCTCAAAGGCTTCTTTAAGCGTAACAGTCTTTTCCTTGCAGGCGAACAGTGCCCATGTGCCTGTTATCTCCTTGTCGTCGGCAAGAGCGCCTATTATTGCGATCTTTTCCTTGCCCGACAGGGGAAGAACGCCGTTGTTTTTCAGCAGAACGGTACATTCCTCCGCAGCCTTTCTTGAAAGCTCCCGGTGTTCTTTGCAGAAGCAGTATTTTTTCTCGCTTTCGTCGGAACCGTCCTTGTATGGGTTTTCAAAAAGTCCAAGCCTGTTTTTTAGTTCAAGCAAACGCATGACCGCTTCGTCCACAAGGCTTTCGGGAACCGTGCCCTCGTTCACAAGCTCTTCAAGATAACGTGCGTAGCAATCCGTTACCATGTCAACGTCACAGCCTGCTTCGATCGCTTTCCGTGCAGCGTCCTTTTTGTCCTCGGAAGCACCGTGTATAATTGATTCGTTTATTGCACCGTAATCGGTTATAAGCACACCCTCAAAACCCCATTTTTTACGGAGAATATCACGCATAAGCCGCTTGTTTATTGTACAAGGCACACGGTCTATGGTGTTGAAAGCCGTCATTACCATGCTAACTCCTGCGTCCACAGCCGCTTTGTATGGGGGAAGATAATCCTCAAACAGAGTCCTTTCGGAAATTTCGGTAACGTTGTAATCACGACCCGATTGAACCGCTCCGTAAGCGGCAAAATGCTTTGCGCAGGAAGCTACCTTGCCCTTTTTGCCGTAATCATCACCCTGAAAGCCCTTTACCATAGCCGCCGCAAACTGTCCGTTGAGCCAAGGGTCCTCTCCCGTGGATTCCATGCAGCGTCCCCAGCGGCTGTCCCTTGCAACGTCCACCATTGGGGAGAAGGTAACGTGTATTCCTGCCGCCGAAGCCTCCAAAGCCGCAGCGGAAGCAAGCTCCTCCGCAAGTTTGGGGTCAAAGCTTGAACCTATAGCAATTGGAACGGGGAAAGCCGTTTCATAGCCGTGTATAACGTCCGTCATAAATACCGCAGGAATGTGGTGAGGCTGCTTTGCCATTATCTCATCCTGCAGCTTATGCAGCTTTTCTGCACCTCTTTCGCCCAGAACACTTCCCGTGCGGTAGGGGAAATCTTCGGGAAGGTCAAATTCCGCTTCGGGGCCCGTCAGCTTTTCTCCGCCGCCGAAAAAGTTTCCGTGAAGCTGAACAAGCTGTTCGATCTTTTCCGTTAAAGACATATCCTTAAGCAATGCTTCAAGTTTTGATTTATCCATAAAATATCATTCTCCTTTATAGGTCAGAGTTTAAATTCTATCCTCTATCTTCTAACTTCTATCATCTATAAGCAGACAAACAGCATGAGCGGCAATGCCCTCGCCGTTTCCCGTAAAACCGAGCCGTTCTTCCGTAGTAGCCTTAACGCTTACCTGAGAAATATCGCATTTGCAGGCAGCGGCAATGTTTTCACGCATTTTGTCAATAAAAGGCGCCAGCTTCGGAGCCTGACAAATTACAGTTGAATCAATATTGCCGATTTTGTAACCTTTGCCGTTAATAATTTCATTGACACGTTCAAGTAGCTTGATGCTGTCCGCACCCTCATAATCGGGGTCATTGTCGGGAAAGAGCTTTCCTATATCTCCCAGAGCAAGGGCACCCAACATAGAATCCATTACCGCATGAACAAGAACATCGGCGTCGGAATGTCCAAGCAAGCCCTTTTCGTAAGGTATGTTTGCACCGCCGAGAATAAGCCTGCGCCCGCCAACAAGCCTGTGAACGTCGTAGCCGTGACCTATCCTTATCATAAATTGTTCCTCCTTAACCCGGCAGTGGACCGGCGTTTGCCAGTAATATAAACAAAGAAACTGCAAATCCCCAAAAACCGATAATAATTCCAAGTACAATACTTAACACCACTTGTTTTATTTCACACAAGGGATAATTTCCAAAGGAAGCGGCTTCTTTTCTGTATATTATTACATTGATAAAAATAATAACAGCCGCTAAGACAAGAAAAATGAAAATAGTTGACAGCCAAAAGAGTGATGGAGATAAAATTCCAAAAAAGAATGCGCTTAAAAAGAAAACCCATTTCGGTACGCAGGAAAAATATTTTCGCATAATGTTCTCACTTTTCTATAATTGCGGATTTACGGCAAATTATTGTCCGTGCGCACAATGCGCGCCCCTACAAAGTGAAAATTTCCACTTTTCACTTTCAACTTTCCACATTCAAACACACTCCACTCTTCACTCTTCACTCTCCACACTTCACACTTGCCAAAATCGCCTCTGCGACTGCAAGATCTTCGGGGGTCGTTATCTTAATGTTGCGGTAGTCCGATTCCGTCATACAGACCTTTAATCCAACCGCCTCCGCAAGCTGGCAGTCATCGGTAAAATCAAGCATATGATCGTTTGCAAAGTTTATTCCCTTTACATAAACGTCCTTACGGAAAATTTGAGGGGTCTGAGTGATGTAAAGATGGCTGCGGTCGGGAGTGTCGGTTATCAGACCGCCTTCAACATATTTTATTGTGTCCTTCACGGGAACGCCCAGAGATGCTCCGCCGAAAATGTATGCGTCCTTTATGCAGCGTTTTATCTTTTCGGGGTCTGCAAGGGGTCTTGCTCCATCGTGAACAGCTACGAACCTTGTTTCCTTTGACACCTCAGAATAAGCGTTGAAGATGGACTGCTGACGGGTCTCTCCGCCCTTTACAACAGCCTTCAGCTTAGTTATTCCGTGCTTTTCGGCAAGTGTGCGGAACTCGTCAATGTCACATTCCCTTGCCGAAACGATAATTTCCGTTATCTCGTCAATACCTTGGAATACAAGCATGGAACGTACAGCCACAGGTATCCCTCCGAGGCAGTAAAGCTGCTTGTTAACGCCGTTCATTCTTGTAAAGCCGCCTGCACAGGCGATTATTGCCGAAACGGTAAGCTCTGCCATTTTGCGCCGCTCCTTTCTTATCGTATCTCTCTGAAATTGCCAAGCAAACGGAAGGAACTCATTTCACGGTTCAGATCTTCAAGCAAAGCCCTGACCTTAGGGTCGCTGCAGTTTCCCACAAAGTCAAGGAAAAACATTACCTCAAAATCGCTTCCGGCAATGCTCTTGCTCTCGATCTTGGTAAGATTAAGTCCGTTTACGGAAAATTTCGTCAGCAGACGGTTAAGCGAACCCTTGACGTGGGGGAGGGTAAGCAGAACGGAAACAATGTCCGAGTCGGGATTGACCGTAAGATTTTTGGAAAAGCAGATAAAGCGTGTAAAGTTGGGGTAAGCGTCTGCGATTTTGCTGCTGAGAACGTCCAGACCGTGCATTTCGGCGCAGCTTTCGGAGCAAATGCAGGCGATAGGTTCGCTGCTTTCCATTACAAGCTCTGCGGAAAGCGCAGTATTGGCATATTCGCAAAGTTCAAAGTCGCCCTCCTTGAGGAATTTTGAACACTGTGAAAGAGCCTCTCCCTTGGAGTAGACTTTTTTTACCTCGGACAGCTTAGTTCCTTTCTTTGCAGCAAGACAATGTGTTATTTCCACCCTTATAAGGGAGTTGATGTAAAAATCGTGCTTTGCCATAAGCTCGTAGGTTTCCGATATTGAACCGATAGTTGAGTTTTCAAGAGGAAGAATGCCGAAATCCACAGCACCGCTTTCAACTGCTGCAAAAACGTCCTCAAAATTGCGGTAAAACTCAACAGGCTTGCCGCCGAACAGCTTTTTGCAGGCTGCGGCAGAATAAGCACCGTCCGTACCCTGACAGGCTATCTTTTCGGCTTTTTCGGGACTGAAATCCTTGTAATTTATCGGAGCGGAGGAGTCTATCATGCCTATGTTCTGAATACTTTTGCTTATGTCCATAATATTCTGGAAAAGTACCGCTGCGCCGTCTTCAAGTCCGTCGGGAGCATTGTTTCGTATGCGGTCTATAACTTCCTTTTCTCTGTTTCCCTGCATAACGGGGAGATTGTTAGCTTTTTTGAATTCTCCCACCTGACGGCAAACGTCCATTCTTTCGGAGAAAAGTTCAAGTATCTGAGAATCAATCTTGTCGATCTGCGCTCTTAAAGTTGATAAATCCATAAAATACGACCATTCCTTTCCGGGCTTTGAACAAAATATAACTTAAAAAGTAAGACCCATTGTATTAAATATATTTTTCAAATTATGACCTCTTGAAAACAATATACATAATAATTATACTACATATACTGTCAAAAAACAAGGGAAATCGCAAATAAAATCCGTAAGCGCAAATAAAAATCGTTCAGCCTGCGCCGGATTTTTCCGGGCGCAAACCGAACGATTTAAGTTTAATTATAAATAAACACCGAAAACACTGATTTTTTCTGAATATCCGTAAGCGGTTCAAGCATACCCTTTTCAAGCATTTTCTCAATAAGGTAAGGCACAAACGCACCGTTATAAAGCGTGTTCTCACAGTACAGCTTCACAAGCGGACGCATATGCTCGGGGTAATGTTCCTTGTCATGTTCATATCGCCGCTTGTCAAGCCTTTTGCTGTATTCCGCAAGGCTTTCGGGCAGCCTGACATTTTCTGCGATAATATCCTGCACAGGTCTGTGAGCGGACATTATCTGCACCTTGTCATTGCAAATATATCCCTTGTCGCAAAGCCGCTTGTAATTTTCGGGAGCAAGCGCACCTTTGCCCTTTTTGACAAAGTCGTAAAGATACTGCCAGTCGCTGTCAAGGTTGTCCCTCCACACTTTATCGCTTCTGCCGCTGAAACGGCAGTCAAGCTGCAGATTTGAAAAGTCGTCCGTGTTTCTTGACATAATTCCGCAGCACCAGTAAGGGTTCGGCTCTTTTGCCACAGGGTTTGCAATACTGGCGTGGGCAATAAAATATCCACCATCGGGACGCTTGATCCTGAAGCTGTTGAAATCATCGCAATCACAGGACTTTTCATTTTTAAGTGTAAATATTGTGCAAAGCATAACAAGGGTGTATTTCATAAAATTCTTGTCGTTGCCGTCGCATAAAAATCCCCAGTTATCCTCGGCACTGTCAAAGTCCGCAAATACCTGCGGATAAAATTCTTCGCAGAATATTTCGGCGGCTTCTTTGCACATATCTTTGTTCGAGCTGTCAAAGGTGCGGCAGTCGGTTATAAACATATTGGTGCGGTATCTGGGATTTTTGCTGTTGTCAAGTCTGTCTATGTAGCCGTATTCCTCGAGAATTTTCATTTCGTCCGCCGCATATGCACAGGGAACGTTCAGTTTTCGTGCAATTTCTTCAATTGTAAGAGGCGTGAAATAACAGCTCCAAGCGATATTCTGTTTAAGACGGGTGTCGAAAATATCCGCAGTATCTCCCTTTGCTCCGGGACAGCCGTCATGTCCCATTGAATAGAATTCTATAGGGTTTACCGCCAGATCATCGTTGTATTTTTCCATAGCCAGTTCCTCCTTCAGGTTTGAACGTGCATCGGATAAATGCCATTTCACCGTTCCTACGGAAATATTCAGCTGCCTTGCAATTTCCGCAGCAGACTTGTTTTCGTAGTAAAACATATAAATTATGCTGCGCTGGCGTTCCGACAGAAAGCCAATCTCGCTTCTCAGCCGCTGAAATTCCTCGCTTCGCTCATCCTTTTCAAAGCCGTCATCATAAAAGGGCAGGGCAAGCTCGGCTATATCCATACACTCTGTGCTGCTTTTCAAACGCCTGATATAGCTTGCGTAAATGTTGCTTGCAATGCGGTAAACATAGCCGTCAGGATTGATTATTTCCTCAGCTTTAAGGAAGGAAGAATAAACCTCACACACAATGTCCGCCGCCAGTTCCTCTGCAGAGGCAATACTGCGCAGCTTTTCCAGCGAAAATCCGAATATTTTGTCCCGATAACGGGAAATCAGCTCTTTTGCACGTTCTTTTTCCATAATGAAAGCCTCCGGAAGCGTTTCTGTACATATAGTATAACATTTTTGCCGAAGGTTGGGCAACTGCAAATTTTTATTTTATCCACAATAAAAATTCCAAATACACATTCACGCATATTATGTAATACAAATAACCAATAAAACTGTAGACAAAAAATCTTCGCATAATCCATAAAGCTAAGATTATGCTCGATTTTTTTTACAGTTTTTAATTGGTTATTAGTTTAATATCAATTATAATAGGAGCTGATATTGTGGAAATTTATGTTGTAAAAGAAGGCGATACCGTTTATTCCATAGCGGCAATGTTCGGCGTTTCGCCCCGGCGCATAGTTACGGATAACGGACTGCTTTCGCCGGAAAACCTTGCAGTAGGGCAGGCGCTGCTTATCCTTATACCTGAAACTGTGCATACCGTTACAGCAGGAGAAACGCTTTATTCCATTGCTGCAAATTATGGAACAACAACGGCGGAGCTTCTGCGGAATAATCCTTATCTTGCGGTACAGCCGTATCTTTATCCCGGAGAGACCATTGTTATAAAGTATAAGGGCGAAAAGGGAAGAAGCATAAGGTTCAGCGGCTTTGCTTATGCCGGAATAAACCGTAACAGATTAAAGCAGATACTTCCGTACATAACCTATTTTATTATTTTCGGCTACGGCTTTAACGAGGACGGGACTATAATTGCCGTAAACGACGCAGATATAATAAGGCTTGCCCACGAAAACCAAACTGCCGTGCTTCTGAGTCTGTCGCTAATCGACCCGGAGGGTGCTTTCAGTTCGGCAAAATTAATTCCGCTGCTTACTGATATTGAATTCCAGAACCGTGTTATCTCTGGTATGATAAACGAAATAAGTTTCAGAGGAGCGCAGGGAATGGACATAGATATGGAATATATACCGCCGCAGTATAAAGCAGAATTTGCGGCGTTTGTGTCAAATGCAGCAGCGCAGCTTCATTCGGCAGGATATATTCTTAATATAGATCTTGCTCCGAAAACCTCTGCGACTCAGCGTGGAAGTCTCTATGAAGCCCACGATTATGCGGCACTTGGCGCAGCGGCAGACCTCGTGTTTCTTATGACTTATGAGTGGGGATATCAATATCCACATACAAGATATAGGTCAAGGCGTAAATATTTGCTTAATTCCGCCGGGCAGGTTGATTTCAAGATCAAGCTCAAAATTTGCGTTGTCGATCTGTCCACGGTGATTAGGCGTGTTCTTGTAGTAGTTTATTTTTTTTACAACTGCTTTAAGCAGGTTGTTTTTTTCTTCGGCGGTCTTGCATACGTTGTATGTCTGCAAAACGTGCTCTATCTTTGGGATAATATCATACTTTAACTGCCTTGTGTTCTGCAGCTCCGCAAGCTCTTGCATGAGCTTGGATATTTGTACCTCAAGCTCCGCTTTTTTGGAGGATAAGGTTTTGTTGCGCTCGGTAAAAACTTCGGTGCTGTAAATGCCTTGTTCCAAAAAATCATATGTTTTAGTGATTTGCAGGTCGATTTTTTCAATTTCGGCTTTTGCGTCCTCGATTGCCTTCTCCTTCAGAATTCGGCTGCCGTCGTCCTCAGTATTTTTATTATTTTTGAGAGCATATTTATATTTTTCCAGCCATTTTTGCAAAAACTCAAGCACAAGCTCCTCCACAAGGTAGATCGGAGCCGATACGCAGTCGCATTCTCTTGTTGTGCATTTTATTGTATCGTATTTGTTGCGGCTGTTGGGCCCGAGACGGGTCATTTTTTTACCGCATTTACTGCAATATATCAGCCCGGTAAGCGGATTTTGCAATGCAAGGGATGATTTGATAGGCGGGCGGCGGTTCGTGCTGCGGATAGCCTGTGCCTTGTTAAAATCCTCCTCGGATATGATAGCCTCATGCAGGCCGTCAATGCAATAGCAATTATCATTTGTAATGCGCCTGGTAACTACTTTGCCGTTTATGCTCTGCTTTACGTCGGGGCGGTGTGACCAGCGTATTTTGCCGATGTAGACAGGGTTTTCGAGAATATCACTAATAGTACTTTTAGTCCAAGGTTTACCGCTTCGAGTATTAATGCGGAGATCCTGCAGAGTGTTTGCAATAACGGACATTCCCGTTCCGCTTAGGTACATTTTATATATTGATCTTACAACATCCGCTTCATTATTTGGCTCAAGGGTATATCCCTTGCCGTTTTTGATTTTTACCTTGTCATAGCCGTAAGGGGGAGTTGAGCCTATAAACTTACCGTCCTTAACAGAGGCTATGCGCCCTCTCTGTATGCGTCGGGCAATGATCTTGTATTCACGCCTTGCCATAAAAAGCTCAAACTCAAAGTATTCCTCATCATACTCGCTGTTTGGGTCGTATATCTTTTTGGGGGTAATGATTTTTGTGTTGGACAGTTTAAAAGTCCGTGCTATTATGCCCTGATCTACAGTATCACCACGAGCAAGGCGGTCTATATCCACAACAAGCACTCCTGCATATGTGCCTTGCTCCACCTCCGCAAGCAGTTTTTGTATTTCGGGACGTGCGTCAATGGTATCTCCCGAAACTACCTCCCGATATATGGCGGTAACGGATAGGCTCATTTTATGGGCAAGCTCCATTAAGATGTGCTCATGGCGGATAAGTGTTTCTCCCTCTCCGTGCGCCTCAGCTTCGATGTCGGCACGGGATTTACGGAGATATGCGGCATATTGTTCCATTTTATCACCCTTTGAGTTTTTGTTTTTGCAGTCAAATGCAAACATTATTTTTTTATAATCTTAGCAATTTCGGCAAGCTCCGCACGCTCGTCCTCGTCCATACCGGATATTATGTTTTCGAGTGTGTCCGGCTCTTCCGGCTTGCTTACACGCTTTGAAAAAAATGTTGTTATCGTACCCGTGAGCATAGATATAAGGCCTATACCAAATATCATTAATACTACTGCAACAATACGCCCTATGCCCGTTGAGGGGGAAATATCACCATAGCCTACGGTCGTACATGTGACTATCGACCACCAGAGTGCATCGGAAAACGGCTTATTTTCAACATATGATATGAGCACAGATGATATAAGTATGAGCACGCCTGCGGCATACAGCATATAAATAAAGCCGTTGGTATGCAAAAAGCTGCTTATTTGTTGCTGTATTTTTCCGAGCATGCCAACAATTCTCGCCATTTTGGAAAACTTGGCAAGTTTAGTCAACTTTGCGAGTTTAGCAAGGCGGAATATTCTTGCAAAACGGAACAGGGAGAAAATATTGCTAAATGGTATTATTGCAATAAGATCGAATATGTTGGATTTAAAAAAAGCCGCTTTTTCCTTGGCAATGATAAAGCGGACGGCGTAATCAACGGCGAAAATGATAAGTATAATGGTATCGGCGGTATAAAATGCGCTGTTGTCGGGGGAGATCTTGCCGCATATATCCATTATTGCCATTATTACCGAAGCCGCCGCAAGCAGCATCACAGCCGCATTATAAACTACAAGCAAAGGCTTGCTTTTTGTTGCCTTTTGCTCCAAGGTTATTCCCTCCAATTTTGGTATGTTAAATATTTAAAAAATTCACTCGCTGAAAGCATTTCCCCATACTATATCTGATTCATACATTGCATTATCTTTTCTTTCATATGCACATTTAGCAGAATCATTCAAATACGGTACATCCCAGAATATAGCTATTTCTTGTACATTTGGGAGCTGTTCGGCAGTTATAGCAGCTAAGTCGTTGCTATACATCGTCAGAACTTCTTTTGATGTTTTTCCTGTATTTTGCATATTCCAAGTAAGATAAACAAGTGCAACGTAATCATCTGGAGTATCGGTGCCTAAATCATCGTTAATGGCAATTTTTTCAATATCTGTGTTTGTGTATTTCTCTTCAATTCTTGACTTAATGGTATTTTCGATTGTTTTGATTATTTCAGCTGTTTCATCTTTGATGTTCGCTCCAGATGTATTTCCGAACATAAATTGTTCGCATTCCTCAATATTTGAAACAACAGATTTTGGTGTGTCAAGATTTTTATTATATGTTTTAAATTCAAATGCAGACATATGATAATTATCGGAGATAGAAATTTCATACATTCCATTTTCATGGTCGTAGGAAATCGCTGATAGTGTTTCAGCGTTATTATCAGGGTATGTAAGAATCCACACATAATCGCCGTTGTCTGAAATTATTTTAAACTGTCCTAAATCGTCTTCCGTAGGTTCAGTCTTTTCAACGGTATAGTCAAGGGCATCTATAACGGAATTTATTTCTTCAAAAGTAATTTTACCAAGTTTATCAGCAAAAGGTAAAAATGCATCTCTATATAAGTCGGTCATTCCGGTTGAAATAATTCCCGTAATTTCAGTTTCGACTTCCGTTTCTGATTCAGATATGATTTCCGAAATGGTTGTTTCCTCACGAGTTTCAGCCAATGTTATGTTTTCCGTATTTCCAGAAGAAGAACAAGCGGTCAAAGCCATTGTGCAGATTATTCCGATTATTATTATTTTTGATTTCATTTTTAATCCTCCAATATTTTTTTATTACAACCGCCCATTATAGGCGGTCATTTTTATGCTGTTTCGGCGTTCTTAGCTTCAGTATGTTCTCGTGCCATTGCTCTCATTTCGCCGATAATAATGCCTTGTTCTTTTTCTGAGAGCAGGTCAAACAATTCAAGCAGTTCTCGCTTATCATTCGATAGTTCGGGTGATAGGCTTTTTTCTTTACCATCGAATAAAAATCCAACTGTAACATTAAAGTGTGTTGCAATTTGTTGCAAAATTTCGATTTTCGGAATTGAGCCTTGCTTCCAAGCGGTTACTTTAGATGAACTTAGTTTCAAAACATTAATTACAAATGCTGTTGGAGTTGTGCCATTTTCGTTACATAAACGTTCAAATTGTTCATACCACACAATAACATCTCCTTGTTTTTTGTTAAAACAGATGAAATTCTAAAAAACAGAATTAATTTTAGCTTTTGTTATTGACAATTCCGAAATTCAGAATTATAATATAATCACAACAACAAATTATTGCCGAATGAAGGCGCAAAAAGGCAATATATTTATTTACATTATAGCAGGATAATATTTTGTTGTCAATAATTTGTTGTTTTTGAAATCGGAAAGGAGTGCATAATATGCCATTCAGAATTAAAGTAAGGCTTGCAGAGTTGGGGCGCAAGCAGGTTGAACTTATCCCGGCTCTCGAAAAGAGACAGATAAAAACAAACCCCTCGGAGCTGTCCAACACACTTAAAGGCGTTCTCCAGTCACCCAAGGCAGAAAAGATATTATCCGCCGCAAACGAGATCGTCACCGAATGGGAGCAGGAACACCGCAAAACATCATGAACAGCTCTTTTACAGAGAGCAGGCAGGGGCGTGAATGGGAGGTGAGAAAACGTGGGTGCGATATTTATTGATAAGTTTATTAAAATTGTTGATGAATATTTTGAAGAGATATTTTCCGGGTTTACCGGAAAAGAAATTTCAAAAATTTCGCAGGAGCAGATAGATAAAATAACAGACCGTATGCAAGCAGAGGCAACTGCTTACATCGGTCTGAAAGGTGAAATGTGCAAAGAGCTTATCAAGGAATTAAGCGAGATTGAATGATTGACTTGGCTACAAGAATAATTGTTTCAATCGTCATTTCAATTGCTTTTTCTTTAAACGTTTTCTTGGTTTCTTCCCAAACAGGCAAACTGCGAATTGTATCAAGATATTTGTGTCCTTCAAAAGTGATTCCAGAAACAAATATATTTATTATGCAATCATCGGCATCCATAATATTTGCTTTGATGTATTCAGCTTCATCAAGCATCATGAGGGAATATGCTATATCTTGTTTTTCGTAGTCGGGAAGTGCGGCACATAACTCTTCAAGAGTAACGAGATTAAGTTCTAAGTTTCCGTCAAGTACAATCAAATCTTCCAAACTTATCAAAACCTCACGAATGCAATCATAATTCATTCGCATAAAATCCACCCCCTTTCCGCCATTATTATACAGCGGTAAGGTGTGGCGTGTCAAGGCAACGTACATAAAAATAACCCTGCGGCGCAGGAGAAAGAAGGAATTTATATGACATATTCAATCGAAATCATTTCCAAAGGTTCTTTTCTTGATCCTTTGGAGGATGATGACGGCAAGAAAAAGCTGTACAGCGTGACCGTATATACGGTAAGGCTCAGCAATGGACTTATCAATGAGTATTTTGACACGGAGGCTAATAGAACAAGCCTGGAGTTTGATAAGCACTCTGAGTATCTTGAATACTTAAACAGCAAGTGGCAGGCAAAGGCAGATTTTAATGCCAGAATCGCAAAAATGCTTGGCATACCTTACGAGGGCGTTTCGGTGTCAAGAGCGTTTTCGGAAGTGTTCACCGTAAATCAGGTATTACAGGTTGTATAGGACAATCCGAGCCGTAAATACAATATACAGAGGTGATCATATGAGAGATGTACAATGCAATACCGAGCTTACAGAGTATGACAAGCAATGTATTGCCGCCGATGACAGCATAATAGCCATATATCACGGCAGCAAGGGCGGCATTATCCGTGTGCATGACAATTATCTGCGGACGCTTACCCCGGAACAGATACAGAAAAACATCGACCATATGTATGATGTTGCGAACAAAATTGTTGATAATTACTGCCGCAGAATGGCGGCGGAGGAAGGAATAAAAAATGAAATTTGAAAAACCGACCAAAGCTGCTGCCGTTATGCAGCTTATATCAGCTATCAAGATGTGCAGAGCATCATTCGGGGAGGACTACATCAATTTTGCCGATATGCTCAAGTCGTGGGAACGCCGTGCGGTGGATATGAGGCACACGGTGATACATAAGGACGGCGGTATCAAGTGACACCGAGGCAATTTGCGGCAGAGTGCCGCGCATGCAATCCGTTTACGGATCCCGAGACCGCCGCTGTATATCTCAAGGCGGCGGCTGACAGCTACGAGGGCGTGATTGAGCAGGCAAAGGCGGCTTGCGAACAAAAATACCGCAGCACTCTTGACCAGTACGCCGAGAAGGTCGAGCAGCTCAAAGACCGCATATCAGACCTTGAAGATGAACTGGAAGAAAAGCGTATAGAGCTTGCTCAGCTGGGCGGACTTGATTTGCTTATCGGACGGCTAAAGGCTACAGCGGAGCGCTTAGAGGCGGTACAGGTCAAGGCGGACAAGCCTGCGGCGGCTCAAAAAAAGCCTTGCGCAAAGCCTGCGGCACCCAAGGGCAAGACCGCCGAAAAATACTTCGAGGATTTTTGGGCGGAATACCCCAAAAAGCGGTCAAAACAAGTTGCTCTCAAGGCTTGGACAAGGCTTGCTCCCAACAAGGAGCTGTACAACAAGATAATGGCGGCTCTGAGGGCGCAAAAGCAATCGGCAGAGTGGCGGCGTGACGGAGGGCAGTATATCCCGTACCCTGCAACATGGATTAACGGCGGCTGTTGGGAGGATGAGACGGCGCCGGAGCAGACTTCGGGCTGCGGTGAGCACTCCTATGACCTTAACAAGCTGCTTGAGCATGCCACAAACAATATACCGACAATACCATAAAGCAAAAAGGAGGTTTTAAAATGAGGGAGATAGTAATGTGCATACTGTTAGGTGCCCTTATCGGGGCTTTGATACTGCAGTATGTGGATTTGATGCTGCTGACATTTAAGCCGGAGGATAATGGCAAAGGAAATAGGAGGAACAGATAAAAATATGACATATACAGACTTTTTAAAGTCCAAAGTAAAAAAATATATTCCCTCGGGATTCGATATTTCCGAGGAGCTTGTGAAAAACGATTACCCGTTCCTTTTCGATTGGCAGCAGTACATAATGCCTTGGCTTATCAAGAGAGGCAGGGCGGCACTGTTCCTTGATACGGGGCTTGGCAAAACCATAATACAGCTTGTGTGGGCTGATATAGTGTGCAGGCATACGGACGGCAATGTGCTTATCCTTGCCCCTCTTGCCGTATCTGCTCAGACCGTCCGGGAGGCTGCAAGATTTGGGATAAATGTAACGCCTTGCCGCTCTCAAGCAAACGTTAAGCCGGGTATCAATATCACCAACTACGAAATGCTTGATAAGTTCG
>JALEJQ010000096.1 GCA_022769565.1 Oscillospiraceae bacterium | reverse complement strand
AAGAAACCTTAGGAAAAAGATCATCGCCTGCTTCTGCATTGCCGCAGTTGCAGCAGGCATGATAGCTGCACCCATAACGCCGTCCATGCCCGACATGAGTATTACCGCTTCCGCAGAGTACACTTCAACCGTAGACCTGAGCAAGGTAGTTGATTATGCAAACGGTACAGACGTTCCTGAAGGTGTTACGGTTAGTAAAAGTTATTATGATGATTGCTATTATATTAACCTGACAAAGCAGGGCGGTAATTACCGGTTTACAGGCAGCAACTATATAAACAACGCTTATGTTGATGTGTGTATACAGTTCGGCTATGATGATTTGTTCGCCCCTGTAAGTAATGCAAGTATCTTCTTTGACAATGCGACAATTATTAACAGCAGCGGCGCATTTAATAACACCAGCACCACAGATTATGGAAAATTATGCGATGATTGCTGTGTACAAAACTTTTATTCGCCGTTCATAATCTACAGCGACCAAAATCTTACTCTGAGCGGTACTCTGAGTGTTGATACATATTCGTATTATGATAACTGCTATGCAGATGCAGATGAAAAGCACGGCTTCTCTGTACCTTTTAATCATGAGGGACGCAGTGGTATTGACGGCTTTTTTGAGGTGAAATATGTGGACGAAGACGGAAATGTTATCGACACCACCTATTACCTCGGCAGCGGATCATATGATGTTCTTAAGGCAAACTATAACGACAGTTCAGACGCCAATTATAACGTAAAAGATGAATTTGAGTGTCTTGCCGTAGACGGAAGCGAGTTTGACGTAAACGGAACCGCAAGCGAAGATACAACAGTTGTTGCAAGAGAAAGCCATGCTGATGATGATTCAAACGGCTACTGCGACCACTGCGGCAAACAGATCGCAATTATTTATACCGTTACCTTTGACAGCAACGGAGGAAGCACTGTCGCTCCCCAGAATGTGGTCGACGGACATACAGCTTCCAAGCCGATTGAACCCGAAAAATCGGGCTTTACGTTTGAAGGCTGGTATACAGATGCGGACTTGACTGTGGAGTATGATTTTGATTCTCCCGTTACAGAAAATATTATCCTTTATGCAAAGTGGGAAAAGTCAGGCTCAGGTTCCGATGACAACGATGACCCAACACCTACACCTACACCTACTCCTACTCCAACTCCAACCCCCACTCCTTCAACTCCAACGACAGGTGATTCCGGCTATTCTTATTCTTACTCAAGAACGGTTGCACAGCGTCCGAAGCTTGAGTTAAAAGCAAAGGTCAAGGGAACCGGCGTTATTCTGACATGGAATGAGATAAACAAAGCAAAGAACTATAACGTGTACCAGTATATAAACGGAAAGTATGTGAAGCTTAAGGAAACGGAAGATACTTCGTTTATCGTCAAGGATCTGAAAAAGGGCGAAACATACAAGTTCCTTGTAAGATATAACCTTGGAGGCAGATTGTCGCCTATATCTTATTCGGGCAAGGCCACCGTTACAATAGACAACAAGCCTGTGGTAACAGCGTCTTCCACCGATAACAGCGTAAGGCTCAAATGGGCTCCTGTTGACGGTGCAGAAAAGTATGCCGTATACAAATATGTGAACGGAAAGGCAGTAAAGCTTGCCGAAACGGAAAAGACTGCGGTAAGGATAACCAATCTTAAATCGGATACGGAATACAGCTACATTGTCCGTGCTTACATTGACGGCGAGTGGACAACAATGACAAAATCGGATATTGTAACGGTAAAAACCAAGTGATAAAAACGACCGGGCTGAAGTTTTCAGTCTGGTTGTTTTGATTATGTATAATACTAATAACCATTTAACCTATGGATAAAATACGGCGGCTATAATACGTCCACTCTGCGTCAAACTCCCTTGACAGGCGTGATCTCCCCCTGTGAGGGGAGGTGTCACAAAGTGACAGAGGGGCTGACCGACAGACCAGCCTGCCTGCGGTCGTCTTCAAGGTAAACAAGTTTACCTGATTGGTCGTATTCTATCCACCGTCTTTATCCATAGAACAAATGGTTATTAGTATAAATTTACTTGATCCCATTAACTCCTGAAGAAGCTTGCAAGGCTGAAGCCGTAGGCATGGCAGCGTAAACAGGAAGCCTGCGATAGATACCGTTATCCCCGTTTACTATGCATCCGATTTGACGGCGAGCCGTAAATATTATAAAAATATCTTGGTGGTGATTTACAGTGAGCAGCTATATAAAACCTGCGGCGGCGTTCAAAAAGCTTGAAGCGGCAAAGCTTTTAAAGCAGAACGTCTATATGTACGGAGCAACGGGCTTCGGCAAAACCGAGCTTATCAGGCAGTATTTCAAGAATGATAAATATATTTACATACCCTGCAGACAAAACAGCTGCGAGATGTCCCTTGTTCCGGAAAAAAGCGGACGTACGGCTGCTGTTGTTATTGACAATGTACACGCTGTGGAAAGTGCGGATATCCGCAGCGGAATAAAGGCTCTGTGCGGAAGAAAGGATCTTTGGGTCATAATTATCGGACGCAGCAGAATGCCAAGCTGGCTTTTTGACACGTTTATTACAAGGAATATGCTTCTTATCACAGAAGAAGATCTTGCATTATCCGAAGAGGATATCGACAAGTATATGAGAGCGGAAGGGATAATCCTTACCGAAGAAGAACTGCGCTTTCAAAAGCAGTGCAGCGAAGGAAATCTGTATGGAATAAAATATACTGCGCAAAGGCTGCTTGCAGGAGACAAGATAGGTAAAGAACTTTTTGAAAAAAACAGCGATATGTTCCAAAGCTATCTTGAAAACAGCATTATTTCCGAGATGAACAGCGAGATCGTTGATTTTTTGATGAAAATATGTATAGTTGACGATTTCACCGAGCCTCTTGCAATAATTATAACCGGAAATTCCGCAGTTCTGAGCCTTATCGATCGTACTATGGATACGGGAAATTTCATTGACAAAAAGGACGACGTCTATACTATCCGTCCTCAGATGCTCAAAACATTGCGTAAAAAAGCCGTAAAGGAAATATCTGAAAACGAGCTGCACCAGTATGCGATACTCGCAGGAGGATATTATGAGACCTGCGGCGAGGACGACAAGGCTTTGGATCTGTATGCAAAGTACAGCGAATCCGACCGTATCAGAGAGCTTCTTATCCGCAATTCAAGGAAAAACCCCGAGTCGGGATATTATATTGAAATGCGCAGGTACTATTTTATGCTTTCGGAAGCGGATATTCTCAGCAACGTTTACCTTATGTCCGCAATGTCTATGCTTTATTCCATGATGCTTGATTTTGACAAAAGCGAATATTGGTACAAGAAGCTGACGGAGTATCGTGATAACGCCAAAGGTTCGGGCAGGCGTGAAGCGACACAGCAGATAGTATATCTTGATATTTCTCTTCCGGGACGGGGAAGCATAAATATCCTTGAGCTTATCAAAAATTGTTATGCTCTTCTCAGGGATAAGTCCATAGCGTTCCCCGAATTTTCTGTAACAAGCAATCAGCCTTCCCTTATGAACGGAGGAAAGGATTTCTGCGACTGGAGCAAGCATGACAAGGAAATTGCAGCTGCAGCAGGAAATATTGTTGTGGCATTTCTCGGTAAATACGGAAAGGGTCTTGTAAACGCCTCGCTTGCGGAAAGCTTTTTTGAAAAAGGCGGCGACCCGTATGAGGTAATGTCGCTTATATCAAAAGCAAAGCTGGAAGCGGAGGCTGACGGAAAAACAGAGCTTTGCTTTGCAGCAACGGGTACCCTTGTAAGACAGTATATCATTCTCGGAGATACCGATAATGCAACGGCTTTGCTCACTTCATTTGAAAAAACGGCAAAAAAAGAAGGTCTGAAGCGGCTTTATCCCGTTATTGAAGCTATGAAATGCCGTATAGCCCTTATAAACGGCGATATGGACGAAGCGGCAGAATGGATGAAGACGGCTCCCGATGAAAACGAGCGTTTCGTTGCATTTGAGCGCTATCTATACCTTACTAAGATACGCTGTTACATAGCAATGGAAAGCTATGACTTAGCATATTCTCTTATTGAGTCTATGAATTATTACGCCGAACACTGCGACAGAAAGTATATTTCTATGGAGCTTGGTATTCTTGCCGCCATTGTCCGTTTCAGGTCAGGTGCAGAGTGGGAAGAAAGATTTGTAAGCGTTCTTGAGAGGATATGCGAATACCAATTTATCCCTATCCTGTCGGGAGAGGGCGCAGCGGTCTATGAATTGCTGAAGCAATGCGAAAACAGATGTGCAGACAATAAAAAAATTGATAAAAAGTGGTTCGAGCGTATTTTGACAGAAACGGGTAAAATTGCAAGGCGGTATCCTTTGTACCTAAAAAGTAGCGCCAGATCCGTTCCCGAGCTGCAGCCTGTTGACATACGCATACTCACTTGCCTTGCAGACGGCTTATCTGTGCAGAAAACCGCAGAAAATCTGAACATAAACTATGAAACTCTGCGTTCAAGAATAAAGGAGATATACCGTAAGCTGGGTGCAAAAAACAAGACCGAAGCAGTTATGGTGGCAAGGGAAATGAAGCTGATATAGGCAAAAGACGCTGTTTTTTGAAAAATTTCTTGACAAATCAAAAAAAGTGTGTTAATCTTATCATCAAGCTTTAAAGCAAACGAATATTCATCAAAAATTTATGAAAGGAGAGCGGAAACCATGACAATACTTAAAATATATTTTCTTCTTAATAATGAATATAATAATTCAAGACGGCTGCTTGTGACGTGTCCGCCCGGACTTTCGTTATAAGAGTATATTTTTGCATATATCTGCGCATCCGTCTGTTCGGGTGCGCTTTTTTGCAATTTTAATAATATTCGGTAAAATTGTATTAATATCTTGAATTATACTCTTATAAGGTGTATAACAATGCTTAGAAATTATATAATACTAATCTTTAATCGTTCTATAAACAAAGGCGGCAGATAGAACACAGCCAATAAGGTAACCACGTTTACCGAGGTAACTACGTTTACCGAGGTAACTACGTTTACCTTGGAGAGCGACCGCAGCAATGCTTGGTGCCTTGCAGGGGAGCTTGACGACAAGTGGCTGGGTTATAGCTGTCGTATTTGTCTATAGGTTGGTTAAAGATTAGTATAAAAATACTATGCTTGTTTTTTCATTTTTTGTATTGTAATTATTGTCATAAAGTGATATAATTAAAAGGAATCTGATATTTTAAACTGTGCAGAGAAAGGACGGCTATTAATGAATATATTGGTAATCGGCTGCGGATCGGTAGGTTCCAACCTTTGTAATAAATTATCCAAGCTGGGTCATGAAATTTCGGTAATAGGAGAACGCCATGAGGAATTTGCCATGCTTTCCCCCGATTTCACAGGTTATACCACTGTGGGAGTAGCTATTGATCAGGATGTGCTCAGAAACGCCGGAATAGAAAGCTGCGATGCAGTAGCCGCTGTTACGCCCGACGATAATATGAATCTTATGATAATTCAGCTTGTTAAGGAGTTTTTTAACGTCCCCAGAGCTTATGCAAGAGTTACCGACCCCATAAAAAACGACGTATTTGTGAAAATGGGTCTTGAAACTATCTGTCCCACCAATATGACGGTGGAGACCTTTGTTTCCGCTCTTACGGAAAGAGAGGTTGCGGGAGAAATTAATCTCGGCAGCCATTCAATGATAGTTACAAGGGTGGAAATTGAGAAAAAAATGATAGGAAAACGTCTGAGCGAGCTTCAGCTTGAAGACGGGGAAACAATTATCGCTATTGAACATGAAAATAACACCGTAGTCGGCATTTTTCTTACCAATTACGAACTTGTTAAGGGCGACAAGCTTATTTGCGCCAAATTTGTTGATTAAGGAGAACGGATATTATGAGGGTTATTATTGTCGGAGGAGGAAAGGTCGGATATTACCTTATCCGTACCCTTATCGAACACAAACACGAACCTACTGTAATTGAGATCAACAGAGAGGTAAGTATGCGCATTGCCGATGAAATGGATATTCCCGTTATCCTCGGAGACGCTACAAACTGCGAGACCCTGAGAGCCGCAGGCGCAGCAGAAGCAGACGCATTTATAAGCGTTACCGGAAGCGACCAGTGCAACCTTATTTCCTGCCAGCTTGCAAAAAATGAATTCGGCGTAAGAAAGACCGTTGCAAAGTCCAACAACCCCAAAAATGTCGCCGTTATAAAGGCTCTCGGCATAGATACGGTCATAAACAGCACCGACAGCATTGCTTCACTTATCGAGCGTGAGGTGGACACAGCCAAGATAAAGCAGCTTTTGCAGCTTAACAACGGTGAGGTATCTTTGTTTGAGGTGGAAATACCCCAGAATTATGTTTACGACGGCAAAATGCTTATGGAACTGAAAATACCGTCCCTTTTCAATATTGTTTCCATAACAAGAGGGGAATCCCTCATTATTCCAAGAGGTCAGTCAATGCTCAAAAGCGGAGATAAGCTTCTTATTATTTCTGACAGCACAGCGCTTAAAGAGATAAAATCGGTAATGAAAATCAAGGATTAATTGAAGGAGGCGGCTTACTATGCCGAGAACGTCCAATAGATCGGTAAAAAGCAATACTTCGTCCAAAACCTCGGAAACTATTATAATTGAAGGTGCAGAAGCAGTAAAGGAAGCTGCACCTGCGCCCGAAAAGAAAAAACGGAGCAGAAAGCCTGCTTCGGTCAAGGAAACGGCTGCTTCGACAAAAAGCGGAAAAACGGCTAAAACACGGTCAAAACCGGCAGCCAAGTCCGTGAAAAAGCGCAGTCAGGGCGAAGATGAGATATTTGCTCTTGATATAGGCACCCGAAATGTTGTGGGAATACTCGGCAAAATGGAGAATGGCGTTTTTTCTGTTATCTCTTCATACACTACCGCTCATAAGCAGCGTGCAATGGTGGATGGTCAGATAGAGGATATACGGGAAGTTGCAAGGGTAGTAAAGCTTGTAAAGGACAAGCTGGAAGAAAAAACGGGCGTTTCTCTTTCCAGAGTTGCCATTGCAGCCGCAGGACGAGCACTCAAAACACAGCACACGGAACTGGAGATAGATATTGAGGAAAAGGACGTTATTACCGAGGACGCTGTAAAATCCTTTGAGGTGGAAACGGTTTTCAAGGCACAGAATGAGCTTGATGAGCAGGTGAAGGACGGAAACCTTGTTTTTTACTGTGTAGGTCACACGGTGGTAAACTATTTTCTTGACGATTATAAAATAAAAAGCCTTGTGGGACATAAGGGAAAAAAGGTAAAGATAGAGCTTATTGCGGCTTTTCTTCCCAGTATAGTTGTGGAGAGCCTTTATTCCGTTATGGATCTTAACGAGCTTGAAGTGGCAAGCCTTACGCTGGAGCCTATTGCGGCTATGAACGTTATCATTCCGCCGGAAGTAAGGCTTATAAATATCGCTCTGGTGGACATCGGAGCAGGTACCTCCGATATTGCAATATCAAAGAACGGCAGTATCGTTGCCTATGCTATGTCAACGGTTGCCGGAGATGAAATTACCGAGGAAATAATCCGTAATTACATAGTTGACTTTGAAACAGCCGAACAGATGAAGCTTTGCAGCAAGGAAGAGATAAGCTTCAAGGACATACTGGGATTTGAGCATACCGTAACTGCACAGGAATTTTATTCAAGCCTTTATCCTGCGGTGGATTCTCTTGCGGCAAACATTTCGGAGAACATCGTCAAGGCTAACGGACAGGCTCCTGCGGCTGTATTCCTTGTAGGCGGTGGAAGCCTTATTCCCGACCTTGCAAAGACGGTGGCGGAAAAGCTGAAGATCCCCGAAAACCGTGTTGCGGTGGGCGGAAAGAATGCATTGAAGAATATTTCTCTGGGACGTTCAAACCTTAACGGTCCCGAATATGTAACGCCTATAGGCATTGGCATTACGGCGGTCGTTAACAAGGGCTACGATTTTTCCGTTATAACCCTTAACGGCAAAAAAATGCGCATTTTTGACACAAGAACCGTTACCGTAGTTGACCTGCTCATGCTTGCAGGCTTCAAAACAAATCAGATAATCGGGCGTTCGGGACGGAACCTTACATTTACCCTTAACGGAGAAAAACAGCTTTTGAAGGGCGAGCTTGCCGTTCCCGGAGAGATAACGCTGAACGGTATGCCTGCGGCGCTTGACAATACGGTAAAGCAAGGGGACTTTATCGAATTTACTCCTGCTGTAAGCGGAATGAACGCTTCTGTGAATATTTCCGACATAGCAGGCGATGTTTCGGGCAAAAAGGTTTTTGTGGATGGCACGGAATATCTTATAGGCATTACTGCTCAGGCTAACGGCAAGACCGTAAACGGAGATTACCAGATACAGAACTTTGACGCAATTACGGTAAGCGAGGTCGATACTCTCGGTGACCTGATGGATATTATGCCCTTTGATACCGACTCCGTAAGCTTTTATAAGGGAGGAAGGCTGCTTTCCTTTGATTATATACTTCGTGAAGGCGATGACATAATAACAGGGGATAAGGTAGTGAGCCCTGAAGCCAAGGAGGGCAAACTTGCCAAGGCTGCTGCCGAAAAAACCGAAATAAAGACCGAATATACGATTCCTCAACAGGAAATCGCTCCAAAGCAGCCTGACGTACATACGGAAGAAGCTGCATCCGCTGAACCCGAAGGTGAATTCCGTGTTGTTCTTAACGGAAAGAGCGTTGTTCTTGAACCGAGACCAAACAATGCACCACACGAATTCATTGAGCTTATGGCTGTGGCGGATATAGATATTGACAACCCTCCTCCAAGCGGAGATATGATAACCACCATCAACGGAAAAGCCGCAAGCTTTATGGACACGGTGAATTATGGTGACAGTATCGTTATAAAATGGGCAGATAAGTAAACATATATACGCATTATCCCTATGAGCGCAGAGATTGTAACGTATAATGCGTATTTTATATTAAAAGTGATTGGAATGGTATATTTAAAAAAAGTGCGTTTAAGCGTTGCACTGCAGGCTGTCGTTATTATTGCGGCAATGTTATTGTTGTTTTGGCTTTCTGTAAAAAGCAATCAGTCTATTATGGCAATGCCAATACAGGAGAAATTCATAGGAGAATACAGCTTTGACGGGGGAAATTTTGAATATGAGTTAATGGAAGGCGATATTCGGAATTTTTACCTTGATCACATAACTGTAAAAGGTAAAGTGTGATTATTTCGACTGGCTTGACGGCAAGGCGGAGGGGATAAACGCATATACTGCATTTTGTGGCGCTCTTTTGGCACTTATAGGGCAATATAATCAATATAATAACAGAGGTGGCGTTTATGAGATCCATTCAGACAAAAATTATTATTTTGATTTTAACGTGCATTATTGTTTCCGCTGCAATAATCGGCGGAATTGGTATTTTTATCTCTGAAATAACGGTGGACAGCGATTCTGCAAAAATATTGAACCTGCTTTGCAGCGAAAAGGCACAGGAGCTTAACAACACTCTCGGACGTATTGAGCAGTCGGTGGATATTATGACCCAGTATGCGGTGGATAATTTCGAAAGTACGGAACAGCTTGCCTCCGACCGCAATTATCTCCAAAGCTATCTGGATGAACTAAGAGCGCTTGGTATGACCGCCGCTGAAAAAACAGAGGGTGCGGTTACATATTATGTAAGAATATGCTCCGAAATAACAGGGGATAATCAGGGCTTTTTTATAGTAAGAGATTTGCAGAGCGGCGCTTTTGAAGAAAACGAGCTTACCGACTTGTTTGCTTACAGCCCCGATGATGTGGAACACGTTGGCTGGTATTATATACCGTTGCAGGAAGAAAAAGCGGTGTGGCTGCAGCCCTATTACAATAAAAATATAGGCATTTATATGATCTCCTATGTATCGCCCATTTATAAGGACGGAACAGCTGTCGGGGTTGCCGGTATGGATATTGATTTCAGCTATCTTACGAAGTTTGTCGACAGTATCTCACTGTATGAAACGGGTTACGGTTATCTTACCGACAGCGGTCTTAACGTTGTACACAGCAAAAACAGCAGCTATTCTTCGGACAACACCTCTTTGACGGCTTATTCCGATGAAAAAAACATTGTTCTTGATTCCGAAAAGATATATGGCTATGAAATATACGGAAAGAAAATGCAGACGGCTCTGCGGCTTCTTAACAATGGAATGTATCTTGCGGTGGCGGCTCCTGCTCTGGAGATAAACAAAAGCAAAAATCTGCTTATGCTCCATATTGTGCTTTGCGGCTGTATCATATCACTTATATTTATTTTTGTAAGCTCGGGCATAGTCAAGAAGATGATTCGCCCCTTGAAAGAGCTTGACGCTGCGGCGAAGAAATTTGCCGAGGGGAATTTTGACGTTTCGATAACCGCCGATACAAAGGACGAGATAGGCACCCTTGCGGAGAGCTTCAGCGAAACTGCCGACCGCCTCAAATCACAGATGAACTATATAAACAGCCTTGCATATACCGACAGCCTTACGGGCGTAAACAACAACACCGCTTATCTGAGGGATTCTGCGGTAATTAGAAAGGAGGTTGAAAAGGGAACGGCAGCTTTTGCTATTGCGATAATCGATGTAAACGGCTTGAAGCATATAAACGACACTCTCGGTCACGGAAAGGGCAACGAGCTTATTATTGCCGCCGCAAGCACCGCTTCGGAGGTGTTCGGGCGTGAAAATACCTACCGCATAGGCGGCGACGAGTTCGCTGTGCTGATGAAAAACACGGGCGCCGAAGAATGTCGGAGCCTTGCAGAAAAATTTACCTATACCCTTAAAAATTACAAATGCTCCGTTCACGTTTCCGCAGCTATAGGCACGGCGGTCTATGACAAAAACTCTGACGGCAGCTACGAAGCCGTGTTCAGACGGGCGGATCAGGAGATGTATAAGACCAAAGCGGAGATGAAATCCTTTAACGAATATGCAAGATAAATAAAATAACAGAAATTCCGGTGGTATTGTAGCTTGTGTTAACAACACCGCCGTGTTTTTTATAAAATTCTGTATTTTTTGACATTTTTGGCGCTCTTTTGGCGCTTTTGATGTGTTATACTTATTTCGTATAAAAAACGTACACGGCATACGGTTGATAATAAATGAGAAATTGTAATGAAAATTTCAAAGCTAAGGAGGACCCTGGCGGTATTTCTGTCGACATTGATGGTAATGTTTTCTTTGCCGATGACGGTAAGTGCAGAGGAAATCAACGCAGTGACCGTTAATGTTGATATAAGCAAGCTGCCCACAACGCTTACTGCAGGTCAAACACCCGATACTGAAACGATAAAGCAGGCATTTTCTGTTCCAAGCAACGCAAATTATGAAATAAATAGGTATTTAATATCAAATGAAGATTTTGAGTAAACAGTTACCGATAAATTATTTGGTACTTGACTTTTTTATGCAAACAATGTATAATTAAATATGGGTTTATTCCCAAAATACGATGAAAAAATTACAGGAGGTTTTTCTTATGGGCAGATTAAGCGGAAAAGTTGCAGTTGTTACAGGTTCGACAAGCGGAATCGGTGTAGGTATTGCCGGATTGTTTGTAGCTGAGGGCGCCAAGGTAGTGGTCTGCGGCCGTCGTGAGGAAAAGGGAAAGGCTGTTGTTGAGAGCATTACGAAAAATGGCGGAGAAGCCTCCTATCATTTTATGGATATTACCTCTGCGGAAAGCATAGAAAAACTTTTTGCGGATACCGCTGAAAAGTATGGTAAAATAGATATTTTAGTAAACAATGCGGCAAATGTTGCTTTGAAGGACGGACGTGTTGATGAACTTTCCCTTGAAATGTGGGACAGTATTTTCCAGAGTGATATGAGAGGTACGTTCTACGCTACAAAATGTGTGCTTCCTTATATGCAGAAAAACGAGAACGGCGGCTCTATTATCAATATCGGTTCTATGGCTTCCTGCAGCGGCGACCTTGGTTCGACTGCATATGCTTGTGCAAAAGCAGGCGTAAATCTGCTTACACAGGCTACTGCGCTCCAGTACGGCAAGCAGAATATCCGTTGCAACTGCGTAAGACCCGGTCTTATCGTTACGCCTGAAAATGACGCTTACGTTCCTCAGGCTCTTAAGGATATTTTCCTCAGCAATATTATGGTTAATCGTTACGGATGCCCCGAGGATATAGGTCATATGTGCGTATATCTTGCTTCGGACGAGAGCGCTTATGTTTCCGGTCAGATAATCAATGTGGACGGCGGACTTAATTCCCACGTTCCTACGGTTGCTCAGTTCAGAGAGCTTAATTCACGCACTTGGTAATTTGCAAATAAATACAAAACCGCCCGACAGGTCATTTGCTCTGTCGGGCGGTCGTTTTATGGAGAAATTACATCACCGAGATGTCGTTTTCGCTGGGGATAACTATTGCGCCGATAATGTAGGCGAGAATGCCTGTTCCTGCGCAGAGTACAAGCAATGCCCAGATAAGCCTTACTATTGTAGGGTCGATGTTGAAGTAATTTGCAATACCTGCGCAAACACCGCAGATCATTTTGTTTGAGCTGGATTTTGTAAGTTTTTTCATAATATGTTCTCCTTATTAGTAAAAGTTTATTTCGCAGTTGCCTGCGGTCTTGTTGACTTTAATGGTGTTGCTTCCGGAGGTAGATGGGATAACGCTGCTGTCATCAACGGTTAACTCTCCTGCAAATTTTGGAATGTCAAAGGTGTATTCATCGGCAGAACCCTGAAGGTTGAGTGTTGTATTGCCTGCAAGGGAATCTATCTCGGCTGTTCCTGTAAGACGGGTCTCATCGGTGTAAATATTTCCTGCTGTGTTGGAAATTTTGAAGTTGTTAAGTCTGCAGCCGTCAATATAAGCGTTTCCTGCGGTCATGGAAATGTCGGCGCTTTCGTTGATGTTAACGCAATCAAGGTTAAGATCTCCTGCCGAAAGTGAGGTGATGAGTGTTTCTGCGGTTATGCCGGAAAAGTATATCGAGCCTGTTTTTGCTGTAACGGAAATATCGGAAAGAATAATATTTTCCGGCAGATTAACGCTGACATGGGGTGCTTCAAAGTCGGAAAACTCAAATCCGTCTTCGGAAAAATGTATCTTATCCTCAAGGAAGGAGTTATCATAATTTATTTCAAGAATACCGCTGTCGTTCACTGCGCAGGAGAATTTTGCGGTGTCTATTCCGTATGCGTAAATCGATAGATCGCCGTATCCGTTGGAAATATATATGTCTGCAACGGGAATGTTAACAGAAATGCCTTTAAAATTATCAGGAATGCCTAAGCTTACGGAATAGCTTTCATAATCATTACTGTTATCTGTATATGTTTCTTCAATATAGGTCACATCCGTTGCGTATGACGTACTATTACTTGACGAATTTCCGAAGCCTACACGATCAAGTGCTTCTTCCACATCGTAACCCATAGAAGCGCAGATGCCTCCCAACGTCAGACCTGCTATCAGCAGTATAAATCCCGCAGTTGCGGCAAAAATGCAGTATTTTTTCATTTAAGCCACACCTCCCGAAAACTTTTTGAAGAATTTTCCTATCTGTCTGAATATCCAAGGGATAAACTTTCCTATTCCAAGCACTGCAGGAACTGAAAGTATAAATCCGAGACCTGCAGCGGCAACTCCTACGCATATAAGGATAAGTCCCGAACCCGAAGCCAGACCCACAAGACCAAGAATAATGAAGATAACTGCACAAACAGCTAAAGCAAGCGCTCCGAGTCCGATCCCTATAAATGTGAATATCAGAAAGATCAGCAGGGGAATGCCGAAAATTACGCCGAAGATAAGCCCGAGGATAAATATCGCGGTGTTATCATTGCTGCTTGGCTTGCTTGTGTAGGTCTGACCGGATGATGAAGCGGAGGAACGGTAATTTTCCTTGTAGGCTTCATATGAGGTGTCGTAATTCTTTGCAGCGGTGTCTGTTTCGCTTTGCTGTTTTTCTGCATTTGTCTGAGCGGAGCCGCTGTTTTCATAGGAATAGTTGTATGCGGTGTACTGGGTGTGGGGTGTTGCGTTCTCTCCGGGCATAACGTCCGGCTCTGCGTTTGCGGAATTGTCTGCTGCAGAAGCGCCTGCCGTTCCCATAGACCTGCTTGCCTTAAGTTTTGCATAGGACTGGCTTTTCGAGTAAGCCGACTGCTCGCAGATTATGCTTTTTGCAAGGGTGTAAGGCTTGCCGAGCTCATCCATTACCGCAGCCTCATTCTCGGGGCCTGCGTCCTCAAAATATTCTTCATAAAATCTGACAGCGTCCTCTCTTTCCTCAGCGGAAAGCGACATAAGGTTTGAACTGAGTTCACTCAGGTATTCTTGTCTGGTCATATGATATTTTCACTCCCGTCTATATCATCAAATATCAAAAGTTTATCAATTTTGCTTTTATATGAACCCCATTCCTGCCGATACAGGTCAAGCTGTTCCTTGCCTTTGCAGGTGATCCTGTAATATCTTCGGTTCCTGCCCATATATTCCTGGTCGTAGCTTTCAAGAAAATCATTTTTCATTAGTCTGCGCAGAACAGGGTAAAGCGTTGATTCCGACATTTCCATTGCTTCTCTTATTTCCTGCGTTATTTTATATCCGTAGGTGTCTTCCTTGGAAACAACGGAAAGCACAAGTGCGTCAAGCAATGCTGCGCTCACCGGAAATACCATATATGTCACTCCTTTCTGA
>JALEJQ010000044.1 GCA_022769565.1 Oscillospiraceae bacterium | reverse complement strand
CTTTTCTTCAACGAGCTTCTTGAACTTCTCATAGTCGTTAGCAAGAGGATATGTTCTGAATGGGTTAGCGTAAGGAACGATACGAAGAGCGTTCATATCTGTGCCAGCCTTAACACGTTCAGCTGTAGATGTCTTTGTAGCGAGTGTTGCACCCATTACAGCAGCAAGAGATGCGCCCTTGAGCTTGATAACAGGAGGAATCGTAGGATCCTTCATGATCCAGAAGATAGCGTTAACAGGAGATTCGATCTTGTCAACACGGTTAGGAGACCAGAGCTTGGACTTGAGAGCACGGCCGTTGCCGTTTCTGATATCCTCTGTAACAAGCTGGATCTTGCCGTCTTCGTCCATTGTAGCGGAGCAGTTCTGGCAGGAGAGGAGGTACTTGTTGTCGGGGCAGCCTGTAGGATAGTCGGCTGTCTTGTCGAAGTAGGTAGGTTCAAGAGCGATAGATGCACAGGTATCTGTGTTGATGATGAATGCGTCATCGTGGAGAACCTTGATAGCGGGATACTTGCCGCCGTGCTTAGCGTGTGTAAGAGTGGACTTACCGGAGCCGGAAAGACCATAAACGGAAGCAACGAACTTTGAACCGTCAGCAAGAGTATATTCCTTCTGACCGCCGTGGCAGGAAGCATATCCGTTTCTGTTAGCAAGTGCCCAAGCCATTGTAAGTGTGCCCTTCTTGTGCTCGCCGAAATACTTCATACCGAGAATTGCAGCGCAGTTCTGGTTTGTATCGAAGTAGCAGAGTGTGAGAGGGTCAGACAGGCAGCTGTAATCAACATCGGGGCTCTCTGTCGGCTTCCACTGTGGGTCGGAGAAGATGTAGATATCGGGTTCCTTGCCGTCACCGATAGGCTTGGAATCCTTGTACATTTTTACATATTCATCGGACATATACTGGAAGTTGAGCATCCAGTTGTAAAGAAGGTTCTCTTCGCCCTCGGGAATGAGGAGATGAGCCTTTGCGATAAATTCCTTGTCAAGACCAACGAAGCAGGTAGCGTGATAAAGCTTCTTGAAACGTGTCTTGTAGATAGCGTCCATAACTACCTTGTCGAGCTTAACTTCGTCAACGCCCGGCTCGCCCTTGATGCGGCGTGCAGCAGCGTAACGGCCTGTAACGGCGCCATCGTTGAAAAGAAGAACCTTAGCGTCTGCATCAAGACCGAATTCTTCACCGTGGTAAACAGGCATATCTGTAACGATAGTGCCGGGAGAATTTTTGGCGAGGTTATAAGCCTCTTTAAGAGTATTTACCTTCACTACGTTGTTGCCGTAGAAAGCAGCCTCGATGATAGAACGGGTTCTGGAGAAACCGACCTTGCCTGCGCCGATTTCGCTGATAGGGTAATTAGCTTTTGTTGACATAGCATAGACCTCCTAAAATAATTTAATAAGCCGCTCTGCCGAAGCAAAAAGAACGTCCGTCAAAACGCACTTATTATTCCATATTATATTTTATAATATCCGCCCGATTAAGTCAAGTCATTTTTATTAATTTTATAATTTTTTGTATGGAAAATAACAAAGTGTAGTCTGTTTATGCCGAAAAAATGCCGAAATTATGCGGATTTTCCAATTCGGTCAAAAACAAGTCTGCACAAAAAATCCGTCCGCAGGAAAATACGCATACGGGCGGATAGTGTTTTTTACTTGTTCTGCTGTTCTTTAAGAAGGTCACGGATCTCCGCAAGGAGCAGTTCTTCCTTAGTAGGCGCAGGCTCTGGCTTGGGAGCTTCGGGCTTGGGTTCTTCCTTCTTTTTGCCAAGGGTGTTGTTCCTTACTGCGTTGATGACCTTTACTATTGCGAAAACGCATATTGCGGTCAGCAGGAAGGAAATAATACACTGGATAAAATTGCCTATATTAATGTAAGGACGGTTTCCCCAGGGAATAGTGATGCCAAGACTGTCAAAATTTACGCCGGCGAGTATCATTCCGAGAAAAGGCGTAAAAATATCGTTGACCAGCGAATTAACGATGGAAGTGAATGCGCCGCCGATGATAACACCCACAGCCATATCAACTACGTTTCCTCTTGCAATGAATTCCTTGAATTCCGCAACTATACCTTTTTTCTTATCATCTGCCATAATAATATCGTCCTTTCATTCTTACTCGGCGCAGCACCTCAGCACTATGCAGCGTCACCTTTACTTACAATGAAATTTTATAATAATATTATGTCGACAATAAACATATGCTGTTATTTTTTTATTAACATTGTCAAAAAAAGCAGTTATACTAATAACCAATTAAAAACTGTACAAAAAATCGAGCATAATCTTGCATATATGGATTATGCGAAGATTTTTTGTCTACAGTTTTATTGGTTATTTGTATTAAGCGGCATTGTCGGAAAGAGTATCCACCTTTTTCTTGTTTATTCGCATAAGGAAAATGCAGGAAATGGCAGCCGAAACAGCTTCTGCGAAGGGGAATGTCAGCCAGATCACCCACGCATTTTCAAGTGAGCTGTCAACAAGCTTTGAAAGCGCCCACGCAACAGGGATAACGAACAGGAACTGCCTGCAAACCGAAATGATAAGGGATTCAAGTCCGCTGTCAAGAGCCTGGAACACGCCCTGGAGCGCAATATTCACGCCTGCAAAAACAAAACTTACGGATATTACCTTCATTGCGCTTATGCAAAGGCTCTGCGTTGTTCCCGAAAGGCTGAAAAGCGCCGAAAAGGGACTTGCAAAAATTTCAAGAAGCAGAAAGCCTGCCGCCATTATGATAAGAGTGTAAATTATGCCGTATTTTTCGCCTTCTTTGATACGCTTTTTGTTCTTCATTCCGTGGCTGAAGGAAACGATAGGCGTGATCGCATCTCTCAGACCGAAGGCTGCGAAAAGCACGAACTGCTGTATCTTGTAATAAAGACCGTAAGCCGTAACAAGTGCTTCGTCCACCCTTACGAGAATGATGTTAAGGCAGTAGGTCATTACCGACATAAGCGCCTGTGCGATTATCGCAGGGAAGCCTATGGCATAGATATTTTTGATTATCTTTTCCGAAAGCCTGAAATATTTTGCACCCTTGGGAACGTCCTTGTTTTGGGTAAGGTGGAAAATAAGGGCAGCGGCAAAGGAAGCTATCTGACCGATTACCGTTGCATACGCCGCACCCTTTACACCCATTTCCGGCAGACCAAGCAGACCGTAAATAAGTATGGGGTCAAGCACGATGTTGACAACAGCGCCGGTTATCTGAGCTATAGTTGAATAAACAGAAAGTCCCGTTGCTTGTAGCAGTTTTTCAAATATGGGGAAAAATACTATTCCCATGGACAAAATGCAGCATATCCTCAGATAATCCGCCGTCATTCCGAGTATAATCGGATTTTCCGTCTGCGAAGCTGCATATTTCCTTACTCCGAAAATGCCGAACAGCAGGAAAACAACGTAGATAATGCAGGCAAGGACTACAGCGTTTCCTGCCGTGAAGCCTGCTTTTTCCTTATCGCCCTGTCCGAGACTTTTTGAAAGCAGAGCATTTGTTCCAACGCCTGTTCCTATTCCTATGGCGACCATAAGCATCTGAACGGGGAACGCAAGGGTCAGAGCATTAAGAGCCGCTTCGCCGTTTTCTGCCATATTTGATACGAATGCGCTGTCAACGATGTGTAAACAGCCTGCAGTATCATTGAGATAATCATCGGTATTCCCAGTGAAAGCATCAGCTTTCCAACAGGCTGCGTCCCGAGCCTGTTGAGCGTAATTTCTTCCTTTTCTTCCATTTTAAATTCATCCTTTCTTGGAAAATGCCAAAAATAAAAAAGCGTAAATCCACGATCCGGATTTACGCTTTCGCTACTCGATGCAATAAGTATTATACCGCATAACGCAGCAATTTTCAAGGGATATTTTCCACAAAAAAACCGTCCCTTACAGCTTATACTGTTCGTTACTTTTTCTTGCTCTTTGCAGGCTTCTGAGCGGCAGACTTTGCAGCCTTGGTAGCGGCAGCCTTGAGCTTGCTTGTTGCCTTCTGGAATTCAAGAGCCTTGTCGATGCTTCCGCCGATCTTCAGCTTGCCTGTTGTGAATGCAGCAACAGGGTCGAGAGCGCCGCTTACTATCTTCAGAAGGTCATCTGCGGAAGAGATAAGAGTGCAATCGTTGTCCTTGTAATCATAAGGCTCAACATAAGCCTTGCCGTCAAGGATCTCGATGTAGAAAATGCCTTCGCCCTCGCCGGTTATATTGATCTGAACTGCGAGATGTCCTGCGTAACCGCTAAGATCCTTTTCGCTCATAATATCCTTTGCTTTTGCTACGATTTCTTCGTATTTCATAAAAAACTTCCTTTCTTTATCAGCTTTTCGGGCTGTATATATAATATCATATAATGATTATAAATTCAATAACAAATTTTATTTTTGTTAAGTAATAACAAAATAATTGTATAGTTTTGAGATTTACTATTGACAAATTGTTTCTTTTGTGTTATTATATTTAAGACGGAATTTGTATACGTCCGAAATAAAAAGATTATTGGAGGTTCATTATGGAATATCAGATCAAAGGAACGCCCTTTCCTGCGGTGATATGCAAGCTTGGGGCAGGAGAATCAATTGATTGTCAGAAGGGCGCAATGTCATGGATGTCACCCAATATGCAGATGCAGACCACTACGGGCGGAATCGGAAAAATGCTTTCCAGAGCCGTTTCGGGTGAAGCGCTTTTCAAGAATAAGTACACAGCACAGGGCGGACCCGGAGAGATCGCTTTCGCTACATCCGTTCCGGGAAATATCCTTGCGGTAGAGATCAGCGCTACAAGGCAGCTTGTTGCTCAGAAATCCGCATATCTTGCTTCAACACCAGGCGTAGAAGCAAGCATATTCTTCCAGAAAAAGCTGGGCGCAGGCTTTTTTGGTGGTGAAGGCTTCATTATGCAGAAGTTCTCCGGCGAGGGCATCGTTTTTATTGAAGTAGACGGCAGCGTTATCGAATATGACCTTGCAGCAGGCGAATCTATGATAATAGATACAGGTTATCTTGCAGCTATGGACGTTACCTGTTCCATGGATATCCAGACCACCGGCAGCGTAGGAAATGCACTTTTCGGCGGCGAAGGCATCTTCAACACAAAGGTAACAGGTCCCGGTCATATCTGGCTCCAGACAATGCCTGTAAGCGCTATTGCAAAGTCTATCAGTCCTTACATTGTAACAAACAACTGATCATTACAGCGTAATACATAAAAATTACGGCTTCTGTACGTTTTGTGCAGAAGCCGCTTTTATATCATACTAATTCACATTTAGTCAGAACATAAATTTTTCTTCCTCGGGTATATCTTCAAGAGGAACGGTGAATTCAAAGCGGATGTTTTTCAGTTTAACGCCGTTCTGTCCCACATTGAGGCGGAGAATGGAAAATTTCTTGCCGAGGATCATAGTACGCTCTATGGAAACGTCCTTTCCGCCTGTGCCGTTGAACGTAAAGGAAACAATAGGTATTCCCGAATAGAACAGGGTACAGGGTATCTGAGCAAGCTCGCCCATTTCCGAGCTGCCCGTAAGGGTAACACGGTATCTTCCTCTTTTCTGCACATCAAAGGACATAAGATAGTTGGTGTTTGCCTTTGATTCTCTGTCGTCAAGAGGTACGATTATGCTTCCGTCCATTTCGGTAAATTCAACGCCCTCGGAAACATCGCAGTCGTCCTTTCCTTCGGGACGGTTTATTATCTGAACCTCCGGCGCAGAGCCGTTAAGCCGCTTTGCTGCCATTGAATCCATAAGGAAACGGCATATGTTTGCTGCGCTTCTCTGCAGCTCTCCTTTGGTAAGCCTGCCGTCCGAAAGCGCCTCAAGAGTGTTGTCACCCTTGGAGTTTACGGCAGCGTCGGGGCAGACCATGTAAAGGTCGTTCTGCGCTCTTATCATAGCGGCAAAATTTGTCTTGTCCTGAGGTTTGCCGCGTTCGTTTATTGAAGCGAACCAGTCGGTCATGACAATTCCCGTGAAACCCCATTCCTTGCGCAGAATAACTGTGTTAAGGTCGTAGCTTCCTGCTGTCCACAAGCCGTTTACCGCACCGTAGGTAGTCATTACGGAATCTGCGCCGCCCAGCTTCACAGCCATTTCAAAGCCTCTGAGGTAAATTTCCCTGAGTGCTCTTTCGGACGCTGCCGTGTCGATAAAATGACGGCGGTGTTCCTGATTGTTTCCGCAGAAATGCTTTATTGTGCCCGTTACACCCCTGCTTTTAAGTCCTCTTACCTCGGCGGAAGCCATTATACCCGTAAGATAGGGATCTTCCGAAAAATACTCAAAGTTTCTTCCGCAGAGAGGGTAGCGGTGAATGTTCATTCCCGGTCCAAGCAGACATTCCACCTTGTTGTACACCATTTCAAGACCCGTGAAGGCGAAAAGCTCCTCCGCAAGCTCAGGGTCAAAGGTGCAGGCGATAAGAGTTCCGTTTGGCAGGCTGAAAGCCTTTGTTCCGCAGTCAAGGCGCATACCCGAAGGACCGTCGTCGCAGCAGCCTGCCGGAATACCTCGTTGTTTTAGACTTTCGCTTATTCCGCCGAATGCCGCAGCCGTTCCGGGAGTTACCTTAGGGCTGCCCATGCCCTCACCTCGGATAATGCAGGAAAGCTCCTCGTCCGAAAGCTGTGCAATGAACTCGTCCATAGTCTTTTTGCCCAGCCGTACTTCATCAAGAGTAATGCTTCCGTCCTTGTGAGGTATCTCCGCAGGTAAATTTTCAAGCCGTTTCCTGTCCATATCCAAAGTGGAAAGGGGAACAGGCTCATAAACAGCCTTAAAGCTGCCGTCAGAACAGCATTCGGGCTTCATTCTCTCAAAAGGAATAACGGGAGCAAGTGCTTCTTCCAGCTTTTCCGTAACAATAAGCTCCGAAAGCTCAAAGCTGAGAGCCTTTTCTGCGCTTCTGACATCCGTACCAACATAAATAACATACGTTCCCTCTTCAAGAACAAAGCAGGACTTGTTTCCCGTTGCACCCGAATCATCATATGAAGCAAGGTAGGAAAGATCGGTCTCAAAATAAAGCTCCTGTTCCTCACCGGGGGCAAGAAGGTCTGTTTTCTTGAAGGAAACAAGAGAACGAAGGGGCTTGCCCAGCTTTCCCTGGGGTGCTTCGGCGTATATCTGAACGACCTCACGACCGCTGAACTTGCCTGTGTTTTTCACCCTTGCGGTAAGTATTATTTTGCCCGAAGCAACGTCTGCGCCTACAGTTTTTACCTCAAAACTCGTGTAGGAAAGACCGAAGCCGAAGGGATAGCGTACCCTGTCCTTTGCAAAGGTCTCAAAGTAACGATAGCCCACATAAATATCTTCCTTGTAGAAGTTGCGTACATCGTCTCCGAAGCAGCCGTGAGCAGGGTAGTCGGAAATATCGTAAGCAATGGTGTCGGCAAGCTTTCCGCAGGGAGATACCTTTCCCGTGAGAACGTCCGCCGCTCCGCTGCCGCCTGTCATACCGCCCTGCCATACATAAACAACTGCGTCGGGGGAGAATTCGTCCACAAAGCTCATATCGATTATTCCGCCTGTGTTAAGGGCAACAGCCACACGTTTGAAATAACGGCGCACCTTTGAGAGCATATTTTTTTCTTCCGCAGAAAGCAGATAGGAACCCTCCGTGCAGGTGCTGTCCTTGTCCTCGCCTGCGGTACGTCCTATTATAACAAGTGCTGCGTCCGACTTTTCGGCAGCCGCTTTAACGGTATCGTCGTCAAGGGGCATTTCCGCCTGTGACCAAGGCTCGCTGCCCCAGCCTATGCCTTCATCGAAAGGATTTTGCTGTTCCCATTTTTCGTATATTTCCGCAAGCTCCTCGTTTATCTGAACAGAACCGCTTTCACGAAGTCCGTCAAGTATGCCCGTTACCTTTGATACGTTTACCATACCGCCCGAGCCTGTTCCGCTCTTGTAGTAGTGAAGCTGTATACGTCCGAAAACGGAAAGTCGGCAGTTATTTTCAAAGGGCAGAGCGCCGTTGTCATTTTTTAGCAGAACACAGCCCTCCGCAGCTGTTTTTCTTGCTGTTTCGATATATTTGCTCCAATCAAGTATCATTTTTTCAGACATATAGTTGGCTCCTTTATGTTTGATTTAAAAAATAATTTCCGTCCGTATGTATTATTCGGGTATTCTCCAATCAACAGGTGCTATGCCGTGTGCCGTAAGAAAATCGTTGGTTTTTGAAAAATGTCTGTTTCCGAAAAATCCGTTGTAAGCCGAAAGGGGACTTGGGTGCGCCGACTGTAAAATAAGATGATTCGGATTTGTTATTATCTTTGTCTTTGAACGTGCGTTTGCTCCCCATAAAATGAAAACAATAGGCTTTTCACGTTCGTTAAGAAGCTCTATAACTCTGTCGGTGAATATCTCCCAGCCTTGGTTTTTGTGTGAGTTGGCACAGCCTTCCCTTACCGTGAGCACCGTGTTCATAAGCAGTACGCCGCTTTGCGCCCAGGAAATAAGTTCTCCGTGGCTTGCGGGAGGGATACCAAGGTCACTCTGCAGCTCCTTGTAAATATTCTGCAGCGAGGGAGGGATAGGCGTTCCTTTCTGCACCGAAAAGCAAAGCCCGTGAGCCTGTCCGGGTTGGTGATAAGGGTCCTGTCCCAGAATAACGGCTTTTACATCGCTGTAGGAGGTGTATTTCAGCGAGTTGAAAATATTGTACATATTGGGGTAAACGTGATAGTGGGAGTATTCGTATTTAAGGAATTCTCTCAGCTTCAGATAATATTCCTTTTCAAATTCTCCCTTAAGTATCTCGTCCCATTCGTTGCCTATGTTAACCATTGAATGTTCCTTTCTCAGCCTCTTTCACGCACCTTCACAAAGGCTGCGTCAAGAAGTGCGATAGTGTCGTTCCAGCGTACGTCTGCACCGGGAGCTTTGAACACAATGCAGATTATCTGGTGTCCGAAGCGTTCGGCGGTCGCAACAACGCAGTGTCCTGCCTCGTCTGTCATGCCCGTTTTCATGCCGGTTGCGTACATATAATAGCAGTCGCTGTAATCGTGGATAAGCTTGTTTGAATTTTCCCAGGAAATTTCTTCGCCTGAAAGGAAGGTAACATACCTGTCCGTTTTAGCCGCCGATTCCTTCAGCATATCAAAATGCTCGGCGTAAAGCGCAACTCTCAGCATATCAAGGACTGTGGTGTAGTGATCGTCGTCATGGAAACCGTCGGGGTTGGCAAAATGCGTGTTTTCACAGCCTATGCGCTTTGCGGCGGAGTTCATTTCGTTAACGAAACGTTTTACAGCCTGTTCTGCGGACATTTTTTCGTTGTCTGCAATGACCCGTCCCGTGTTTGCGGCTGCGCAGTAAGCGGCGTCGTTGCCGGAGGGCAGCATCATTCCGTCAATTATCATACCAAGGTCAAGCTCGCTGCCTCTGTTGAGCATAGCAAGGCTTGAACCCGGATTAACAAGATCCTGTTCATCTCCTGCGGTGAAAACAAGGTCTTCCGGGGCGTATTTCAGCGTTATCGCAGAGGACATTATTTTAGTCGTGCTGGCAGGATAGCATTTTTCCTCGGGGTTTTTGGCGTAAAGTACCTCGTTTGCTTCAACATCGTAAACGATGGCATATTCCGAGCGTATGACCATATCAATGGGGTAGCTGTCCTTCAGCTTAATGTTTATCTTCCTTACCTCGTCTGCGTTAGGGTCGGAGCTTACCTTTTCGGTTACTGCTGTTTCTGCGGCAACGGGAACAGCCTCGCCGCCGTTCTCCGTGCTTTCGGGCAGTATGACTTCCTCCGAGCCGAGACAAACATAACCGTCAGCCTCCACCGACAAAGGTATTTCCGCCTTGCTTCCCGTGATTATAACTGCGCCTATTCCTGCGCATACAGCCACAACTCCCAGAACGGAAGCTATCCTTGCCCTTGCAGCATTGCGCCGCCTTCTTGCCTCGGGAGAGAGCCGTTTTTTTGCTTTTTTATTTTTTGATTTCGACATATGTAACCTCACAGCGGTGTTGTTTTCATAAAAGTATATCTATATTTTAACATAAACGCAGGATTTGTCAATGCTGTCAAAAGAAAAAATGTTATATTGGCAAACTTGTGCTTTTTATTATAATGTTGGAAAAATGTCAAAATTGCCTGTGTTTTATCTGAATAAATGTCATATTTGTGCTTATTAACGTTGGAAAAATGTCAAAAATCATTTTAAAACTGTTGCATAAATGCCAAAAACGTGATATACTAAGTATGGGGAGGTGTTTGATATGCTGCACAGAAAGATTGAATGTGAAATTGTTGACTGGCTGAACAAGGATAGTAAGGCGCTGCTTATTGACGGTGCAAGACAGGTAGGTAAGACATATATAATAAGAAGTACGCTTGCGCAGCAAGGCTGTGACTATGCTGAATTTAATCTGCTGCGCACACCGGAGCTTGTGACCTTGCTTGAAAAATGCAGCAGTGTGGAAGATATGATAACGAGCCTGTCTTTGTTTGCCGATAAGCCGTTTGTAAGGGGCAGGACAGTTTTGTTCTTTGACGAGATACAGGAGTTTAAGGAGCTTGCTACAAAAATCAAGTTTTGGGTAGACGAGGGTTCGTTCCGCTATGTGTTCAGCGGTTCACTGCTCGGCGTGGAACTGAGGAGCATAAAATCTGCGCCTGTCGGTTATTTGAAAACCTTGACAATGTATCCTATGGATTTTGAGGAATTTTTGCAGATATATAATTTTACCGACAAACTCAGAGAATCGTTGTACAATTCCTTCGTTGACAGAACGCCTGTAAATGAAGCTGTGCATGAGCGAATGATGCGTATTTTTAATATGTATCTGCTTGTAGGCGGTATGCCTGCGGCTGTTGAACGGTTCCGAGAAACTCATAATTTGGAAGATGTGCTATCTGAACACAATGATATAGTTACACAGTATAAAAGGGATTTTACGCATTATGAGCAGGACGCTAAAAAAATCTATCTGACACAGATATATGACCTTATTCCTGCTGAATTGAATAAGCCAAATAAACGTTTTAATTTTTCTGATTTGAAACAGGGAATGCGTTATGAACGCGGCGAGGATAATTTTTTATGGCTGGCTCAGGCAGGCGTGGCATTGCCTGTGTATAATGTGTCAGCGCCTGAGATACCGTTGATGCTTAACGAAAAAAGCAGCTTGTTCAAGCTGTTTATGTCCGATGTAGGAATGTTGACCTCAGTTTACGGCAGAGCGGCAAAAATGGAGATATTATCCGGCAGCGGCAATACAAATAACGGTGCGGTCTATGAAAATGTTGTTGCACAGGAATTGAAGGCTCACGGCTTCAAGCTGTATTATTATAACAGCAAGAAGTTCGGCGAACTGGATTTTGTTGTGGAGTATAACGGTAAAGTCCTGCCTATAGAGGTAAAGAGCGGAAAAGATTACCGCCGTCATTCCGCATTAATCAATGTGATGTATGAGAGCGATTACCGTATAGACGAAGCCTTTGTTTTGTCGGATTATAATGTAGATGTGCAGGGCAAACTGGTATATTATCCTGTTTATATGCTTATGTTTATAAATAACGATGGATTAAGGTTTCCTCAGATAGAAATTGACGATCTTTCGGATATTTGAACCGCAATATTTTGTAAAGCATACCGCCGTAGTTTGACATAAGTCGCTTTGTCTGTTATAATTGTATAAAAATCCAAAGGAGGACAAATCATGCCGTTTATCAATGTAAAAACAAACGCCGAAGTTCCTGCCGAAAAAGCAAAAGCCATAAAATCCGCTCTGGGTCTGGCGATAACAGCGCTCCCCGGAAAGTCCGAGGGCTGGCTCATGGTGGGCATCGAGGACAACTACAAGCTTTTCTTTAAGGGCACGGAAGAGCCTGCCGCTATGGTGGAAGTGAGCGTCTACGGAAACGCCTCGTCAAACTCCCTTTCCGTTCTTACAAGCAATATTACGGGTATCCTGCTTGATAATTTGGGAATACCCACAGACAGAGTTTACGTCAGCTATATGTGTACCGAAAACTGGGGCTGGAACGGCTCAAACTTCTGACCTTGCCGAATAAAATGCGCAGAACGTGCCTCTGAAACGTCCTGCGCATTTTTATTATTCGGTCTGAAATTCAAGTATCGTTCCTTCGCTTATGGTATCGGGAAAATCGGGCAGGGGAGAGCTTTCTTTGCTGCGGAAAATAAGAGTGTCACCGTCAATTTCAAAGACAAACTGTTCACCCGTTCCGCAGGAAATAACGAGCCTGTCACCCTCTGCCGAGCATACTCCGCTTATAATTCGGCTTGAAAGACCCGAATAGGTGAAATACGCTCCGCCGTAAACCGTAATGTTTACCGAATTAAGCGCACCGTTCTCTGCGGAGTAAACACCGGACTTCACCATGCTTTGTGCATAAGGACTTATGGCAGGGCTGTTTTCCGGGAACGGCACAAAAGCCTCTTCTCCCGAAGCAGTATGTCGCACTATCTCAATAAGCGCAAGGTGAGAGCCGCTGTAGCCGTCAAGCGTGCGTGGGCGCAGATAAACATATTCCGTGTCGCTGTAATAGTAAGCGTCCCCGGAAAAGCTGCCTGCACCGCTGCTCCATACACGCCTTGTATCAAATGACGGGGAGAAGTCCTCCGCATATATCAGCTTGCAGCCGAAGGTGTCAAGCCAGTAGTAAGCGGTCTCCTCGCCGTTGCCGATGTAACAGTAAAGCCTGCGCACTCCGTCAATGCTTTCCGAGCCCATTCCTACGCCGTTCCAACTGTCTGCACCCGGCTCAAAGGGGAGAAGCAGCTTTATCTGTTCAAAGCTTGCTTTAATATCCGCCGTAAATTCCGTCTGGTCGGTGCAGACGAAAAGATAGTCCGAACCCTCTGTGAAAACGGTGTAAATTTCATCGGCATAAATAATGTATGGAAATTCCGAGCCGAAATAAACGCTGTTCATTTTCGCTGTGGAAACGGGTACAACGGGAATTTCCGAGGGAAAGATACGGGAAACGCCGCCCGAAGATGTAAATTCATCAATAACGGCAACAACAGCGCCGTCCTCGTCAATAACATTGTAATCATCAAGGCAGGAATAAATATCATCGTAAATTTCCCGTGATATTTCGTAGCTGTAGCCGTATTTCGGCAATGAAACGCCGTATATGATCCTGCCGTCCGTATTTACTGCGGTAAAAAGCTGAAATTCTGCGGAAAGAGGCTCGTCTGCGCTGTAATATACCGTAAAATTCCGCACAGAAGCCTGCCTGATCTCATAGTCCGGGTCAACGGGTCTCAGCTCCGAGTTACGCATAAGATAAAGCAGCTTTGACGCACTTCCGCTTTTCAGTTCGTATTCCTCACCCGTCTGACCGTTTGCTCCTTTTGATACGGTCACACTTGGCGACTCGCCGTATAAAACTTCGCTTAAAACAATGTCCATTGAAGTCTGAGTTTCATAGTCAGGCTTGCCAAAATTGTTATTTCCGCTCCTGCCGTTAAAAATAAGAATTGCAGATGCGGCAAGGATAATTACCGCAAAAATGCTTACCCAAAGAGCAGGTCTTTTGAAGCCGAGAACGTTCTTAATGCGCCTTTTTGTACCGTTTTCCGAGAAGCAGGCAGTAAAGGGAGCAGTGTTTCCTGCGGCAATGTCAAGAAGCGCCTGTGAGTAGTCCGCCTTGCCCGTGTCATCCATATTTTTTGCAACAGCTTCATCGCAGGACATTTCCATATCACGCTCGCACAGCTTGAACGCAAGCCATACAAGTGGATTGAACCAGTGAATACACAAAGCGGCGAACATAACTATCTTGGCAACGTGGTCAAACCGCTTTATGTGCGCCTTTTCGTGAAGAATTATCAGGCTGCGCTGCGACTGTGCAAGGTTTTCGGGAAGATATATCTTCGGCTTGAACACGCCCATTATAAACGGGTTTGAGATGCCGCCGCAGACGTAAATATTCCCCTCGGTGCAGACAGCGTTTCTAAGCCGTTTTTTCAGCTTTATGTAAGAAATAACGCCGTAAGCTGCCATTAACGTTACCCCCATAAGCCATATGACCGTTCCTGCGGAGATTATACGGCGTGTGCCTTTGTATTCTTCCGGAGCATTTTTGTCGGTGCTTGTAAAAATCGTAACGGAAGCGTTGCTGCCTACGAAAAACAGGTCGCCGTAATCCCGGGGCGTTTGCACGGTATCGGCATTTATGCTGTATTCCTCTATCTTTACGGGAACAACGGGGGCAGAGGGCAGGGTAAATTCAAAAGGACAAAGCAGCCTTATAAACACAACCGCCCACATTGCATAGGAAAAAGCCTTAGGCGCTTTTCGGAGCAGCAGCCTTAACACAAGCACTGCTGCAATAACAAAGGAAGCGGTAATGCTCATTCCTGTTATTTTCAGAAAAATATCCGTCATTAGAGAAGCACCTCCGCACTGTCCTTTATCTTCGTATAGTTGTTTTCGCAAAGCTCATATCGGTAGCAGCCCTTTTCTATGTTGCTGTGTTCGGCGTTGACAATGACAGTTACATAATAACGTTTGTGAACGCCGTAAGCGCCGCTTGAAAGTATAATGCTGTCCGTCTTGTCGCCCATATGACAATCCAGCCTCATTTCCTCGGCGGTTTCGGTTGCGCTGTCCTGTTCGCAGAGTGCGCCGCTTGCTCTTACAAGGTTGTATTTGACAAGATGAAGCTCACCCTCCATACCCGTGCGGCTTTCCATAGCATTGGAGCCGAATTCCGCAGTTTTTCCGCCTGCGGTAAGTGTGAAGCCATCATATTTTTCGGGGCGAAGCAGTATTTTTTCGGCAGCCTTTATATCGTTCAAGCTCCACATAACGTAATTGATGTTTTTTCCTGTGCTGTCGATACGATAGAGATGATCGCCATTATTTGCCGCAACGGATACGCAGCTGATATAACGGTTATCGGCTGTTCTTGCGGTAACGTCAGTAAGCTTCTTTACTCCCGTTTCGGTGTAAAAGTAAAGCTCTTTTCCCTCATATAAGGTCAGCTTTGTTTTATCAAGGGGAGTATATTTTATATTCCGCAGCAATTCCATAAGCTCCGCACGGTCGTCCTCGGTGAAAATTGCATAGGTGTCATAGGTTTTGCCTCGGCTCACTGCTTCGACCTTGAAATACTCGCCGCCTGTCAAGTCGTCAATAACGGAGGAGTCATATTCCGCAGCATCGTCTTCATAGTCAAACAAAGCGTCTATATCCTTAAAAAGCTGTCTGCATTGTTTTTCGTCAAGTACAAAGATCCCCCAATTGCCCAGCTTGATATGTACATAGGTCAGCACACAGGTGTTTTCACCCTTTGCATCCTTTCCCTTTGAAAGTGTTATCTCAAAAAAATCGAAATATATTTTAACTGTACGCTCCGTGCCTATAAGGGGATCTTCCTTGACTTCTTTCAGGTCAAGTGCGTAAAAATCCCTTGCAAACTGTCCTATTTCTCCGCCGAGAGTGATAATATCGGAGGAAGTACCGTTTCCGTAACTCACAGTTTTACCGTTCATTTCAAAGGTCACGCTGTAATCTATTTTGTCAAAGCCGATCCTGTCCTTTACCGAATTTTCCTTGGCAATTATCATTGATATAAGCAGAAAAACGGTAAAAAGCAGGACAAAAATTCCGCCGAAAAGAGCGTATTTTCTGAACGGAACGGTTTTTGCAGCAATGTCGGTGTATTTCATTTCAGTTCCTTTCGGTAATCGTCTATCATCTTCTGTATTTCGTCAAGCTCTGCGCCGCTGAGCTTTTTTCTGTCTGCAAATGCTGCTAAAAATTTAGGCAGAGAGCCGCCGTAGCTTTCATTTACAAGCTGTTCACCCTTTTCTGCGGCAAGCTCTTCCTCGGTCATTTTCACACGGACAACTCCGCCGTCGTTTACGAATATTCCCTTGTCGCAAAGCCTTCGCAGCATTGTGTAGGTAGTGGATTTTTTCCAGTTAAGCTCCCTTTCGCACAGCTTTACAAGCTCACCCGAGGGGATATTTTCATTTTCCCATATGAGCCGTGCAAAGCGGTTTTCCATTTCTCCAAGCTTGATCTCAGCCATAAATGTCCTCCTTTGGTCTAACACTATTAAACCAATATGTCAACGAATTTTTAAAAAATTTTTATTATATACATAATAAATTATAAATTAACCAAAGCATTTTGTTGAAAATAACAAAATTTTATGGTATAATCTTGTATAAGTAGAAATCATTTGCGGAATGTGTTATAATTAATCATAACTATATTGATTCAATGAAACTGTTTGAGTGTTCCGAAAACCGCAGAGCGTATATTGTACATCTGCAATTCGGTCCAAATAATTTCACTCTCCACTCTTCACACTCCAAACTTAATTCACGGAGGTTTATTTTAAATGAGCGTTGCCGATAAAATTTTTATAGATAACGTCAAGGATATACTTGCAAACGGCGTCTGGGACACAGACCTTGAAGTCCGCCCAAAATGGGAGGACGGCACACCTGCCCACACGGTAAAGAAATTCTGCATTGTCAACAGATATAATCTTGCAAAGGAATTTCCCATAATGACCCTGCGCCGCACCTTTATGAAAACCGCTGTCAAGGAGCTGCTTTGGATTTGGCAGAAAAAATCCAACAACATCGCTGACCTTGACGCTCATATCTGGGACAGCTGGGCGGATGAAAACGGTTCTATCGGCAAGGCTTACGGCTACCAGCTTGGGGTCAAGCATCACTACCCCGAGGGTGACTTTGACCAGGTGGACAGGGTGCTTTACGACTTAAAGCACAATCCTGCCAGCCGCCGCATTATGACCAATATTTACAATCATCACGACCTGCACGAAATGGGGCTTTACCCCTGCGCATACAGCGTGACCTTCAATGTAACTGGCAATAAGCTGAATGCTATACTCAACCAGCGTTCACAGGATATGCTTACTGCGAACAACTGGAACGTCTGCCAGTATGCGGTGCTTGTGCATATGATGGCGCAGGTAAGCGGCTTTGAGGTGGGGGAGCTTGTTCACGTTATTGCGGACGCACACATTTACGACCGCCATGTTCCCATTATTGAAAAGCTCATTGAAAAGGAGCCTTACGATGCTCCAAGGTTTGTGATCGACAAGTCTGTGACGGATTTTTACGCTTTCACTCCCGACAGCTTTTCTCTTGAAGATTACAAGTATCATAACGACGAGGTAAAATTCCCCGTTGCAATATGACCGAGAGAATGTGATTTAATGATAATGAATACAGAACTCAAAATTTTTACGGCTGTGATTTTACTTATTTTTGGTGCGGCTCATATATTTTTTCCGCAGGTATTATGGTATTTTGCCCACGGTATACATGACAAGAACGCCGAGCCGGGGGAGCATACCGAATTGATATACAGAATTGTCGGCGGAATTCTTGCTGTGATAGGAATTATAGTTTTGATAGGAGCGCTTATATGATAACAGCAATAGCGGCGGTGAGCCGTAATTGGGGAATAGGCAGGGATAACGACCTGCTGTACAATATCCCCGAGGATAAAAAATTCTTCCGAAGAACTACCCTTGAACACACCGTTATAATGGGCAGAAAGACCCTGCTTTCACTGCCGAACGGCAAGCCCTTCAAGGACAGGAATAATGTTGTTCTTTCACGCAATAAGGATTTTCACCCCGAAGGTGTAACGGTTCTTGGCAGCGTTGAGGAGGCTGTAAGTTATGCCGAAAACGAGGGCGGAGAGTTGTTTATCGTAGGCGGCGGCTCCGTTTACAAGGAAATGCTCCCGTTCTGCGGCAAGGCGATTATAACAAAGATAGACGGTACGCCCGATGCGGATGTATTCTTCCCGAACCTTGACGAGCTGCCCGAATGGAAGCTGACGGAGGAATCGGAGGAACAGGAATACGAGGGCGTTAAATATAAATTCTGTACTTACGAAAGAATCTGACCGATATTTTGAAAAGAGGTTGGTTTTATGGACGAAAAATTGGAATTATTCAAGCAGTGGTTAAAGGAATCGGATAAGGTGGTGTTTTTCGGCGGAGCAGGCGTTTCCACCGAGAGTGGTATACCCGATTTCAGAAGCGTTGACGGTCTTTATAATCAGAAGTATAAATTCCCCCCCGAAACGATTTTAAGCAGAACCTTTTTCTGCAATCATCTGACCGATTTTTACGAGTTTTACCGTGAAAAAATGCTCTGCCTTGACGCAAAGCCCAACTCTGCGCATTATGCTCTTGCAAAGCTGGAGCAGATGGGCAAGCTGACGGCTGTGGTAACGCAGAATATAGACGGACTTCACTACGCCGCAGGAAGCAAGACCGTGTATGAGCTTCACGGCTCAATACATAGAAACTACTGCCTGCGCTGCGGAAAAAATCACAGCGCCGAGTATATCAAAAGCGTGGACGGACCTCCGCCCTGCACCGACTGCGGAGGACTTGTAAAGCCCGATGTTGTTCTTTATGAAGAAGGTCTTGACCAAAAGACCGTAAACGGTGCAATTAAGGCAATAAGCGAAGCGGATATGCTTATAATCGGCGGAACATCGCTGACGGTCTATCCTGCCAGTGGGCTTATCGACTATTTCAAGGGCAAGCACCTTGTTCTTATAAACAAGACCCCCACCCCCAAGGACGAGACCGCAGACCTGCTTATTCAGGACAGCATATGCAAGGCTCTCAGCGTTGTTGACGAGCTTTGAAAAAATCCGTTATCAAACTGACTGTACTTATTTAATAGATCATTTTCTGAAAGGAATAAATGAAAAATGCTTTTACCCGAATTTTATGTTGACGACGTTATAAAAAGAGCGCTGGAGGAGGATATAAACTATATCGACCTTGCAACAGATCTGCTTATTTCCGAGGAAGATACCTCTGTGGCAGAGTTTGTTTCCAAGGCAGATGGTGTTCTTGCAGGAATCGACTGCGCATTAAGAACATTCACCTTTGTTGACAGCTCTGTAAAGTGTGAAATTTTCATTCATGACGGCGAAAAGGTCAAGAAAGGCGATGTTATTGCAAAGGTTGAGGGAAAAACACGCTCCATTTTAAAGGCTGAGCGCACTTCGCTGAATATTTTGCAGCATATGTCAGGCGTTGCGACCGCTACAAACCGCCTTGTTGATGCATGTGTAGGAACAAAGGCTTCTATCGTTGATACGAGAAAAACTCTCCCCGGACTTCGTGCCCTTGAAAAATATGCTGTAACGGCAGGGGGCGGAAGAAACCACCGTTTCAACCTTTCCGACGCAGCTATGCTTAAAGATAACCATATTGACGCTTACGGCAGCATTACAGGCGCAGTTTCGGCACTTAAATCCAAGATAGGTCATATGGCGAAAATTGAAGTTGAAGTCAGAAACAAGGAAGAACTGCTTGAAGCCCTGAACTGCAAGTGTGACGTTATAATGCTTGATAATATGACCCCCGAAGAAATGACCGAGTGCGTAAAAATCACAGACGGCAGAGCCGTTCTCGAGGCTTCGGGCAACGTTACTATTGACAACGTTGCAGCTGTTGCCGCATCGGGAGTTGATATTATTTCCGTTGGTGCAATAACCCATTCCGTAAAGGCGTTTGATATTTCTCTTAAAATAAAAAAGTGAGTAGGAAGTGTTATCTTGAAAAGTATGACTGTTTTGTATGCAGTTCACGATAATCTTTATGTAAATCTTACCAACAGATGCCCCTGCAACTGCACTTTCTGTATCCGCCACAACGGAGACGGCGCTTACGGCTCGGACAGCTTGTGGCTTGAACGTGAGCCGGAGGTGGACGAGGTCATTGCAGAGTTTGATAAATACGGCGATCTGTCCCGGTTCAAGGAGATCGTTTTCTGCGGCTACGGCGAGCCTATGGAACGTGCGGAGGACGTTGCCTTTATCGGATGTTATCTCAAGGATAATTACGGCGTGACCGTAAGGCTGAACACCAACGGTCTTGGGGATAAGATAAAAGGCTATCCCACGGCAAAGCTGCTGGAGGGTGCTGTGGATATTGTGTCTGTTTCGCTGAATTCCTACTGCAAGGAAAAGTACAACGAAGTGACCCGTCCTAAGTGGGACGACGCTTTTGACGCAATGATCTCCTTTGCGTCGGACTGCAAAAAGTATGTTCCCGAGGTAATGTTCACGGTTGTGGACGTTATCCCTCCCGAGGATATAAGCCGAAGCAAGGCGCTTGCAATGTCCCTTGGAATAAAACTCAGGGTAAGGACCTATGATTCGTAAAATTTATAAAAAATGAGGTAATGGCTATGAGCGAATGTTACGCAAAAAAAGTTGAACACAAAGGAATAGAAGCTGTAGAGCTTTGCGCAGGAGGATACCGTGCTATCGTTGCTCCCTCCTTGGGCACCAACGTTCTCCGTTTCCGTGATGAAAAGAGGGGAATGGAGATTTTCCGTTACAGCGATGAGCTTACAATAGCGGAGTTTATGGAAGCACCCGAAATATGGGGTCTGCCTACGCTGTATCTTCCAAACCGCCACGACAACGGCCTTCTGAGGACTTCCGACGCTGTCTATCATCTTCCCGTGAACGAGACACGTTTCAAAAACCACCTTCACGGCTTCCTGCATAAGCGTTCCCACAAAATAAAGGAAATGGGCAGCGAAAACGGCAGAGCGTTTATTACAACTGTTTACAAATATGACGAAAACGATTTCTTCTTCAACTGTTTCCCCGTAAAATTTACTTCTGAAATAACCATTGAGCTTTCAAAGGACGGCTTAAAGCATACACTTACCCTTAAAAACCAGTCCAAGGCAATGATGCCTGTTTCAATTGCAACTCATACCACTATCAACGCACCCTTTGTTGACGGCGGCAAGCAGGAAAATATCCGTCTGCAGGTGCCTGCGGTCAAGAAGCTGCAGTTCAACAAAAAGCGCTGGCTTCCCAACGGCAGACAGCTTGCCCTTAACGATTGGGATAAGGAATATGTCGAGGGAACAAAATGCCCCGTTCTTCAGGACATCTGCAACGATATGTACACCGCAGGAACGGTCAAGCTGAACGGCAAGGACTTTTACGGCTGCGTAATGACCGATACCGAAAGCGGAAAGAAGATATGCTACGAGGTAGATGATAAATACAAGTTCTGGATAGTGTGGAATCACGAAGGCTTCAAAAACTATTTCTGTCCCGAGCCGATGACAGCACAGGTAAATGCCGCAAATCTTGATATGCCTGCCGAAAAGAGCGGTTACACCGAGCTTAAACCGGGCAATAGCTACACCGTTTCTCAGCGCTTCTTTACTGCCGATTGATCCTATCTTACACATTTTTACTTTTTATCTGTCACAACATATATTTACCAACAAATTACCATTGCATTTTTGAAAGGAAGCACCACAATATGAAAATTGGATATAAAGGTATTACGGGCGATTACGGCTGCCGTGCTGCAAAAGAGCTTGCCGACAGCGCAGGCTTGCTTGACCCCGATTTTGTTCCGTTTCCCGATTTTAAAAGCGCTGCGGAAGCCCTCGGAAACGGTACAATAGATATGGCAGCGGCTATGCTGTTCAACTCTGTTGACGGGGAGAACAAGGAGACCTCGGCAGCCCTTGAAGATATGGCATATACCAAGGTCACGGCAGCAGTAGTTCCGCTTCACCTGTGTATTTACGGTCAAAAGGGCTTCGCCGTAAAGGATAATATCAACAAGATAGTTTCAAGTCCTGCTGCGATAAAGCGGACGGAGCACTTCTGCAAGGACAAATTTCCGTTTACCAAAATTATTGAAGCTGCTTCAAGTAAAGAAGCTGCACAGAAGCTTTCAGAGGGCGAGTATGGGAAATATGCCGCAGTTATCTGCCGTAAGGACGAGGGAACACGTTTTGGTCTGACCCTTATGTATGAAAATGCAGAGGATAAGGAAATAATGGCGTTGTTTGCTCTTATCAGAAAAGCGACGACGTAAAATAAAGAGCTTTTACTTCCGAAATGGTTATAATACTAATCCCCATTTAACCTGTAGATAAATTAGGCAGCCATAATTGCACCACTCATCGTCAAGCTCCCTTGCCGTGCGACAAGCACGCCTGCGGTCGCTTTCCTTGATTGGTGCAATTCTATCTGCCGACTTTATCTACAGAACAAATGGGGATTAGTATAAAAGCTCTTTTTTTATAATGATGTAAGCACGTTTTTGACCTTCTTTATCTCTTCAAGGAACGCCTTGTCAAGGTCGGTGGGCTTGTAATGCTTCGGCATAATGAGCAGATCCTTGCCACGGTAGACAATATCGCTGCACTCTTTTTGTACCAAACGGAAGTGCGTAAGCTGCTCCTCTGTAAAGGGAGATACCCACATAAACGAGTTAGGTACGCTGTCCAGCAGGTCAAACTGACTTCCTCGGTCGTAAACGAAGATACGGCTTCTGTCGGAAGCGTTTGTTTTTTTCAGATACCTTGTAGAAAGGTAGGGAACTGTCATATCGCCCTGTATTATCTCAATATAATTGTCAAGGTCGGAGGTAACAAGGTCCTTTTTATCTGCAAGGGCGTTATTTTCAGCCATAAGCACAAGATAGGGGAAATTCCATATCTCTTCATAGTAAAATTCCTTGTCTTTCAGCAGGGAAATAAAGAAATCCTCATATGCTTCTTCAAAACGGATGATCGCAAAGTTGTATTCTCCGTCCGAAACGCCGTTTATTGAGTTAAGAGCGTTGGTTTCACGGAAGTTTACCGAAATATGCTGGCTTCTGTCAATTGAATTGATGAAATAGGAGAATGCGTTTGCAATATATGAAGCTCTGGGAATGGCGATCTTCAACGTATTAAGCTCCGAATTATCCGGCTTAAGTATGGTTTCCATTTTTTCAAGCTGCTGAATGATCGTCTTAGCGCATTCGAGGAAAGCTGCACCCTTTTCGGTAGGTTCAACGCCCTTGGAAATGCGCTTGAAAATAGGAGTGCCGTATTCATTTTCAACTTCCTTGATGGCCTTGCTCAGATTTGGCTGACCCATAAAAAGATTGGCGGCAGCCTTGGTAATGGAACCTGTTTTTTCAACTTCTACCATATATTTAAGCTGCAATAAATTCATGCTGATCATTCCTTAAAATTTAAAATAGTCGCACAAACTGCGGAAAATTTGCAGAATATCCCAAAATTTTTCATATGATATTATACTAATAACCATTTAACCCATGGATAAAATACGGCGGCTACAATACGCCCACTCTGCGTCAAACTCCCTTGACAGGCGGCAGCCTGCCTGCGGTCGTTTTCCTTGATTGGACGTATTCTATCCACCGTCTTTATCCATAGAACAAATGGTTATTAGTATTATACCACTTTAATGCCGTGAATAAATTAACAATATGCTAACAATATATGAATATGTAACAATTGCCGTACAAATATCTGATCTGTACGGCAATTGTATTGATTATTCGGTTAACAGAACGTCAGCTTATTTTGCGTCCTTGCCGTAATAAGCAAGACGGAGAAGCTTTTTGAGTTCGTCGATTCTGGGAAGTCTGGGGTTAGCGGTCGTGCACTGGTCGTCAAATGCCTTGTATGCAAGCATTTCAACAGCACTGTCGTAAACCTTAGGATCAATGTAGGATCTGGGATCCTTTTCGCCTGCTTCCTTGATAGAAAGAGGAATGTTAACTTCTGTCATAAGCTTTCTTACAGCGTCTGCAAGGGCCTTAACACCTTCCTGAACGGAAGCGTCCTGAGGAACGAAGCCCATGAGCTTAGCGATCTCAGCATAACGCTCAGGAGCGATGTAGTGATCGTACTTAGGCCAAGCAGCAAACTTTGTAGGAGTCTGTTCGCCGTTGTATTCGATAACGTGGGGGAGGAGGTAAGCATTTGCAAGTCCGTGAGGAATGTGGAACTCACCGCCAAGCTTATGAGCGAGGGAGTGGTTTACACCGAGGAATGCGTTGGTGAACGCCATACCTGCGATACAGGAAGCGTTGTGCATCTTCTCTCTTGCAAGGTGGTCAGCGGTCTTGTAGGATTCGGGGAGGTACTTAAATACCAGCTTGATAGCGTGGAGAGCAAGTGCGTCTGTGTAGTCTGTAGCAAGAACGGAAACGTATGCTTCAATAGCGTGAGTGAGAACATCAAGTCCTGTGAATGCTGTGGAAGCCTTAGGAACTGTGTAAACGAACTCAGGGTCAACGATAGCAATATCAGGAGTAAGCTCGTAGTCAGCAAGAGGATACTTCATGTTCTTGGACTTATCGGAGATAACTGCGAAGGAAGTAACTTCGGAGCCTGTACCGGAGGTCGTAGGAACGCAGACAAGCTTTGCTTTCTTACCCATCTTGGGGAACTTGTAAACTCTCTTACGGATATCCATGAACTTCTGAGCCATGCCGATGAAGTCAGCATCGGGGTTCTCATAGAAGAGCCACATTGCCTTTGCAGCGTCCATTGCGGAACCGCCGCCGATAGCAACGATGCAGTCAGGCTGGAAGGAATTCATAATATCAGTACCCTTGCGTACTGTTGTGAGATCGGGGTCAGGCTCGACCTCGCTGAAAATTTCAAGAACAGGGTGGTTTTCGTTTTTATTGAGCTGATATGTGAGTCTGTCAACGTAGCCGAACTGAACCATTCCGGGGTCAGCTACGATCATTACTCTGTGGATGTTGGGCATCTTTGCAAGATACTGAACAGAGCCGGGTTCAAAATAGATCTTTTCGGGAACCTTGAACCACTGCATATTAAGTCTTCTCTTAGCGACCTTCTTAACGTTAATAAGGTTTTTGGCTGTAACGTTCTCGGAAACGGAGTTCTTACCGTAGGAGCCGCAGCCGAGTGTAAGGGAAGGAGCCATGGAGTTGTAAACATCACCGATAGCACCGAAGGATGCAGGAGAGTTAACAACGATACGGCTTGCGTTCATGGATTCGCCGTACTTGTCAGCAAGCTCATCGTTAGATGTGTGGATAACAGCGGTGTGACCTGCACCGTGCTTGAGCATTTCCTTACAAAGCTCGAAAGCGTGGTCTGTTGTGTCAGCCTTAACAACTGCAAGAACAGGGGAGAGCTTTTCAAGAGCAAGAGGATACTTGTTAGCGTCTGTGCCGCCGATCTCAACGCAGAGTACCTTGGTTTCCTTAGGAATTGTGATACCTGCCTTCTCGGCGATCTGCCAGGGATACTGACCAACGACCCAAGGACGTACAGCCATCTTGTCAAGGTCAATAATTGTATCCTGTATCTTCTGTACTTCTTCGGGAGTTGCAAAATAGCAGCCGTGATACTTCATAAAGCCAACTGCTTCATCATAAACCTCAGCGTCGATGATAGCAGCCTGCTCGGATGCGCAGATCATACCGTTATCGAAGGACTTGGAGAGAATGAGGTCGTTAACAGCCTGCTTGATGTTAGCGGTCTTTTCAATATAGCAAGGTGTGTTTCCGGGACCAACGCCGAGTGCAGGCTTACCTGCGGAATAAGCAGCCTTAACCATTCCGGGACCGCCTGTTGCAAGGATAGTTGCAACATCGGGGTGGTTCATGAGCATACCTGTTGCTTCGATGGAAGGATATTCGATCCACTGGATGCAGTTTTCGGGAGCGCCTGCCTTGATAGCAGCGTCACGAACGATCTCTGCAGCTCTCTTGGAGCACTGCTGAGCGGAGGGGTGGAAACCGAAGATGATGGGATTTCTTGTCTTTGCGCAGATGATCGACTTGAACATTGTTGTGGAAGTCGGATTTGTTGTAGGTGTTACGCCGCAGACGATTCCGAGAGGTTCTGCAACTTCAACGTAGCTTTCATCAATGTTGTCTTCGATGATGCCGACGGTCTTTTCGTGCTTGATGGAGTGCCAGATGTACTCTGTGGAGAAGATGTTTTTGGTGACCTTATCCTCGTAGATACCTCTGCCTGTTTCCTCGATAGCCATTTTTGCAAGCTCGCTCTGAGCGGAAAGACCTGCAAGAGCCATTGCCTCTGTGATCTTGTCGATCTGCTGCTGATCCAGCTTCATGTATTCTTCAAGAGCTTTCTTAGCGTTAGCCACAAGACCGTTGATCATATCCGCTGTTTCAACCTTTTTTGCCTCGTCAGCTGCGGGAGCTGCTGCGGCTTTTTTCTTGTCTGCCATAATCAAAAATCCTCCCATTAAAATTTTATTTTATTACTTATGGGTCGCATACATACGGGTAAAATCCCATTGATCTACCTTGCCTATATAATATCACATTGTTAAACTTTTGTCAATATGCATATTAAAAAAATTATGACTTTATATCGTTTTTTTCTGTAAACAGCAAACGGCTTTTATTCTTCCAAAGGCGTTTACATATAATTATTAACTTAAATTGCTCGGATTATTAATAATAAGACCGTATAATGATTAAAATAGTTAATATAAAGCGGCTGAAAATGAAAAAACGGTTTTCGGCGCTTTTTGATAAGGAGTATTGCCAATGGACTACAGTTTATATCAGCTTGCGTTGTTTTTCCTTGTTTATGCTTTTCTTGGCTGGCTCTCGGAGGAGGTATTTGCCCTTGTAAGGCACGGAAAACTTGTTAACAGAGGCTTTCTGACGGGTCCTGTTTGTCCTATCTACGGCTTTGGAATGATAATAATCATACTTTGCCTTACGCCGGTGCAGGATATACTTCCGCTGCTTTTCCTCGGTTCAGCGGTACTGACTACGCTTCTGGAGTTTGTGACGGGTTATGTGCTGGAAAAGTTCTTTAAGACAAAGTGGTGGGATTATTCCGAAGAGCATTTTAACGTAAAGGGCTACATATGTTTGAAATTCTCGATATTATGGGGTTTTGCCGGAGTGTTTATAATGGATATAGTACACCCTTCGGTAATGAAGCTCCTTGATAAGCTGTCCTATAAAGCAGGACTTGTAATAATTGCAGTTTCGGCTGTTTTATTCGCTGTAGACCTTACAACGACCCTTGTTTCCATGATAGACCTGCACAAAGGAATTGCAAAGCTGGAGGAGCTTTCCGCAAAAGCCGAGGAATTCAGGCTCAAGCTTGAACATATGGCAGGATCCGGCTCCGAATTTATTGAAGAACGCACCGATGAGCTGAAAGCGGAGTTTGCCCGTCAGCGTGAGCAGATAAGCCAGGCGCGGCTTGCCCTTTCCGACGAGCTTCACAGACGTCACCGCAGATTTTTCAGCGCATTCCCTCATTTTGAAAAGGGCGAGCGCTTTGAAAAGCTGAGAGAGGCCATTGAAGAATACCGTGAAAAACGAGGCAATAACAGATAAAAAACTATCCCCGTAAATTTTTCGTTCAGAATATTTACGGGGATCATTCATTTTATGCAGAAGTTATACTAATAACCATTTGTTCATAGTTTAAATGGTTATTAGTAATCAGCTTCCCTCTCCCGAAATGAAGGCGATAGGATCTATCCATTCACCGTTTTTCTTAAGAGCGAAGTGGAGGTGGGAGGCTTCCTTTATCTCACCTTCCGCAGTGTCTCCCACAGTGCCGATAACTGTACCTGCGGAAACGGTTTGTCCTTCAATAACGGGGATGTCCTTGCTGAGGTTGCAGTAAAAGCCTTCAAGACCGTTTTCATGGTCGATAACAACGCAGGCGCCGAGCATCTGATCCTCATAGACCCTTGTTACCGTTCCCGAAGTCATGCTTTTTACCTTTTCGCCGAAATTTCCTGCAATGTCAACGCCGTCATGGGTCTTCCAGACGTTCAGAGTGGAGGACTTCACAAGCTCTCCGCCGGAATATTCGCCGATTATCTCCCCGTTGAGAGGACGCACCATTGCCTGATAGGAAGCGGCAGGTACTTCGGAAACAAATTCTTCCATAACGTCCTCGGTCTTATCGCTCTGCTCCGTTTCAGCGGCAGAGGTTACGGCTTCCGTTTCGGTTTTTGCCACCTGAGTCTGTTCGGCATTTGCCTTTGCAGCGCCCGGCGCGTCCTCTGCGGCTGCTGTGGGCTTGTTTCCGATAAGCTGGTCGTTAAGCTGATCCGCCGCCTTTTTGTAGGAGTAAATTCCCACGCCGCCGACGATTAACAAGCAAACGCATACAGCGATCGCAAAGCCTTTTCCGCCGAGATTTTCCTTGCTGAAAAAATTTTTCATATTAATATGTCCGCCTTTCGTAAAACTTCCGAGGGAATAATAAACCTTTTCCTCAAGCATAGTTTTGACAGATAAGGCGGATTTATACTATCTTTATTCAAATATTTGAAGAAAAAACTTTTTGGGGCAGATCGGGTCATCCGCTGAGAAAGCTCCGCAGCTTCATAAGCAGCTTTTTTTCACGCCGTGAGACCTGTACCTGTGAAGTTCCAAGCCTTTCCGCAACGGCAGACTGGGTAAGACCCTTGTAATACCGCAGAAAAATAAGTGTGCGGTCCTTTTCTTCAAGTGACATAAGCGCCTGATGAAGAGAAAGCATTTCCGTCATTTCATTTTCCGGTGTCTCCACCGCTATGTCGATCTGACAGCCTTCGTTGTCCTCGTCCGCACCCGTAAGAGAAAGGGCAGGGGCGCCTGCGGCAATAGCTTCGGCAATGTTTTCGGGGGATTCGCCGCATATTTCACAAAGCTCACTGAGCAAAGGTTCACGCCCGCTTTTTAGGCAGAATTCATCCCTTATGCGTGAAACTTTGAGGGAAAGCTCTCTTAAACTTCTGCTCATTTTGACCGTTCCGCCGTTTCGGAACAGACCTTTTATCTCTCCCATTATCACGGGTACTGCATAGGTTGAAAACTTTACACCTCTGCTTTCGTCAAATCCGTTGGCAGCTTTGATAAGACCAACGCAGCCTGCACCGAAAAGGTCGTCATATTCAATGCCTCTGTTTCTGAAACGGTTTGCACAGAGATGCACAAGCCCCATATTGCTTTCAACGAATCTGTCGGTCTGAGTACCGTTCATCTGCCGCAGTTCCTTTCCTGTTGATTATGTATGATGCTGTCTGCGGAGACGAGCTTTCGGCACAAGGTTACGGTCGTTCCTTTTCCCAACTCGCTTTTTACCTTTACCTTGTCCATAAAGGATTCCATTACCGCAAAGCCAAGTCCTGCACGTTCCTCTTCGGGAGCGGAGGTGTAAAGGGGTTCCATTGCCTTTTCAACGTCGCCTATGCCGCAGCCGTGGTCGGTGATGCGTATGTAAACGGTCTTGTCGTCGTAAGCCCTGACTTGAACGTCTATCTTTCCGCTTCGGTTACGGTAGCCGTGAACGATAGAGTTTGTAACGGCCTCCGATACGGCGGTCTTTATCTCCGCAAGCTCGCTTACCGACGGGTCAAATTCCGAAATAAAGGACGTAACGCACATTCTTGCTATCCTTTCGTTGCAGCTTTGCGCAGGAAAAGAAAATTTCAGTTCATTTATTACTTTCATTTTGGTTATCCTTTCTGCTTTTTCATTCGATAGAAGCAAGCCGTTCAAGACCTGCCAGCTTCATTACCTTTTTTATCTGTGCGGAAGCGTTTGTTACCGAGACCTTGCCGCCGTAGGTCTTTGCCAGTTTGTACCTTCCCATTACAAGACCTATGCCGGAGCTGTCCATAAATGTTACCTCTCCGAAATCCAGCACAAGCACGGACGGGTGCTGCTTGTCCGCTTCAAGGTCTATCATACGCCTTATCTCGGCGGCGCTGTGGTGGTCTATTTCTCCCTGGATGTGTGCAGTTAAGGTGCTGCCGTCTGTATCTATAGTTACAGGCATTTTATATTCCTCCTTTTGGTACTTTAATTATTATTGTAATACAAATTAATGTAAAATATTGTCAATTATAAGTACAGGCTATCTTTATTATTATGAGAAAATAAAACAAAGCATTTTTGATGGATTTAACAAAAAATACATTTATATAAATTACAAAATATGCTATAATGACAATATATGATCAAAACAATGCTGAAAGGTTGATAAATATGGATTCTGAGCGTTCACAGCTTTTTAACTTCGGCTGGAGCTTTGCTCTCCTTGAAAACGGCGCAGGCTATGAAAAAGCTGCTTCATACACAGACTATAAAGACGTTGAAATACCCCACGACTGGCTTATTTACGATACAAACGACCTTTATAAAAGCGGCGAAGGCTGGTACAAGAAAACGTTTTCTCTTGAAAAAGGCAAGTATAAGTATAGTATAGATTTTGACGGCGTTTATATGGACAGCACGGTCTATGTAAACAGCACCGCTGTCGGAAGCTGGCACTACGGCTACTCGTCCTTTTCCTTTGATATAACCGACCTGCTTAAAGACGGCGAAAATACTGTAATGGTTCAGGTGAGGTATGTTGCTCCAAACTCAAGGTGGTATTCCGGCG
>JALEJQ010000028.1 GCA_022769565.1 Oscillospiraceae bacterium | reverse complement strand
AAATGACTTCCGCTTTTCGGACGAATTTATCAAGAGCCTTTATGAAACAAACGTAAAAGCCGGAGTTGAATATATGGAATTCGGCTACAAGGCTTCCAAAGAGCTTTTCGACCCCAAGGCTTTCGGAAAGTGGAAGTTCTGTGATGAAGATGACATCAGAGCGGTTGTAGGCGAAAACAACACTAACCTCAAGATCACCGTTATGGCTGACGTTGGACGCTGCGACTTCAGAAAGGATATTATCCCCAGAAGTGAAAGCGTTATCGACACTATCCGTATCGCAACCTACACACACCAGATGCCCGGCGCACTTGAAATGATAAACTACTGCCACGATATGGGCTACGAAACAACGGTAAACATTATGGCTATCTCCGCAAGCCAGGAAGAGGACGTTAAGAAGTCCCTTGAGCTTGTATGCGACAGCCCCGTTGACGTTATTTACCTCGTTGACAGCTACGGTTCACTTTACCCCGAACAGGTAAGAGAGCTTACACAGATGTACTGCAAAGCAGCCGAAGCAAGCGGCAAAAAGGTTGGACTTCACATGCACAACAACCAGCAGCTTGCATTTGCCAACACAATCGAAGGCATCGCATACGGCGCAAGCTACGCAGACGCTACAATGAGCGGCATGGGCAGAGGCGCAGGCAACTGCTACATGGAACAGATGCTCAGCTTCCTCAAGAACCCCAACTACAAGCTTTCTCCTGCCCTCAAATTCATTGAAAAGTACATTGCAGAGGAAAAGGCAAAGGGTTCCGTATGGGGCTACGATACGCCTTACATGATGACAGGTGCGCTCAACCGTCACCCCAGAGCAGCTATTGCGTTCATCAAGGAAGGCAAGACCGATTACGACGGACTTTATCAGGATCTTCTTTACGAGCTTAGCTAAAATTAATTTGTTAAAAAATTGAATCCGCATACGGGAAATACCTGTATGCGGATTTTTATTTCAACCAAAATCAAGTAAATAAAAAAATCGCCCTGCAAAAGCAAGGCGACCGCATTTGGTGCGCTGCAAGGGACTCGAACCCCTGACCTACTGGTTCGTAGCCAGTCACTCTATCCAGCTGAGCTAGCAACGCATTCCCAATCAGCATAAATAATTATATCACTTTAGAAATGCTTTGTCAAGGGTTTTTTGAAATTTTTTCTGAATATCAGCATTCTGTGCATTGAGGAGGAGAAGAAAGCCTTACCGAAGGCGCCGCCCAGCGTACAGCGTTGGTGATTATGCGCTGTATTTCCGGCATATGGTATACGGGATATTCCTCATGTCCCGGCTGAAAATAGAATATCTTTCCCATTCCACGGGTAAAGGTGCAGCCGCTTCTGAACACCTCGCCGCCCTTGAACCAGCCTGTGAAGACCACATCGTCGGGCTTGGGAATATCGAAAAATTCGCCGTACATTTCCTCACGGGGTATCTCGATACATTCGGGTACACCTGCGGCAATGGGGTGATAAGGAGCCGTACACCACAGCTTTTCGCTGTCGCCGTTTCTCCAGCGCAGGGTCATTGAGGTGCCGAGAAGAGCTTTCATCACCTTGCTGAAATGAGCAGAGTGCAGGGCGATAAGTCCCATTCCCGAAAGCACGTTATCCCGTATAAGACGGACGTTTTCATCGGTCACTTCCTCGTGACGGGCGTGTCCCCACCATATGAGAACATCGGTGTCTGCAAGGATTTCCCCGGAAATACCCTGCCCCGGCATATCAAGAGTAGCGCAGCGGACGGATATATCGCTTGCTGCGCCGAGAAATCCTGCAATGCAGCCGTGAATTCCGTCGGGATAGACCTGCCTTATGCCTTCATATTCACGCTCGTGTACAAATTCGTTCCAGACAGTTACCCTTATCATTTTTCAGCCATTCCTTTCAGATTTTCCGCAGAACGCTCAATAAACCCAAGCTGGTCGTATGCGCCGTAATGCTCTATAACGTAAAATCCGCCGTAACCCGACCGTTCAAGCTCCCGTACCGTTTCCGCAACTGCCACACAGCCAAAGCCAACGGGACAGGCGTACATTTCCGTGCCGTCAACAGCGCATTTCATTTCGCAGCGTTCATCGGGTGTCATGCTGCGGTCCTTGCAGTGAACGTGAACTATCTTATCTTTAAGCAGCTCGAATGCGTATACCTCCGACTGGGCAGAATACATAAAATTTCCCGTATCAAAGGTTATTTTCAGATTTGGGATACGGTCTGCAAACCACTTCATACCCTCGGCAGTGGAAATAGGGCTATTAAAATCATCAAAATCCTCAACAGTTGGAGTAAGCCCCCTTTTTTCGGCATAAGCGCACATTTTCCACATACCTTTAAGCATATTTTCACGCTCACGCTCCCTTGTACCGGGGTCAGCGGCGCTGTAAAAGCCGGGAATTATCATTACCTTGTCCGCACCGACCTCCGCAGCAATGTCACAATGCTCAAAGCCTGCAAAGCCGTCGGGAGAGGAAACAAAATCGTAGAACCCGTAAACGGAAGAAATACCGAAGCCGTGCTTTTTCAGCAGCACGGACACCTCACCCGAGCGCAGGTCGCCTATATCGCATTCAACGCAGGAAATACCGAAGGAACGCACCTTTTCAAGAACAGCATCAACGGACATATTGCGCTGAGAAGCCGCCTCGCAGATATGATGATAAAAAACGGACAGTTTCATAAATAAACTCCTTAAAAATGGAATTGCAAGATAATTATACTATAAGAAGCAAAGAAAAGCAATAGCGTTCCCCAAATCTGAAACAAGACAGCGAAGCATAACTGGATTCCAAAGGGTTCTTGGAATCCCGTTATGCTTCGCTGTTGGATTCTTTAAATAGCAGTTCCTTTATGCCTATGATAAGTATAAATCCCCCGAATATCTTTTTCAGCATATCAGAACCTATAAATGCTGCCGCCCACGCTCCTGCCGCAGCTGCAGCTGTTCCAGCAACAAGTGACGGCAGTATCTTCTTCCAGCTGATAAGCTTATTTTTTGTATGGATAATGACCGAAAGAAGTGCCACCGGAATAAAGTACACAAGGTTTATCCCCTGCGCTTCAAGTTGGGTAAAGCCTGCAAAAAAGGTAAGGTAGATAATGAGTATCATCCCTCCGCCAACGCCCATTGCGGCGAATATACCCGTGAGAAATGCGGCGGCGTAAAGCTGTATCAACTCAGTATCATCCTTCCTCCGGCAATAATAAGGAACACTCCGAATATCCGTTTGAGCCATTTTACGGATATTTTTTTCAGCAGCAGACTGCCAACGACCGCTCCTGCAAGTCCGAATGGTATAAGCGGAACGGCGTCGCTTATACCAAATGTTCCCTTTGCCGCATAAAATATCGCCGACACTATTGACAGCGGCAATGTCAGCGCCAAAGAAGCTGCGTGGGATTCCTTGGCTTTCATTCCCGATCTCTGCAGCATCGGAACGGCAATTATCCCTCCCCCGGAGCCGAACAGACCGTTTGCAAGCCCTGTTGCCGCTCCCAGTGCAGAAAAATACAGTTTTCCCTTTTCTTTTGTTTTCATTGCGTTCCTCTCCGTATCTGCCGTTTGAAAATTTGATGTATAAAGTATCTCCATATCTTACAGTTTTATTCGGATATAACGCCAAATCAATGTAAAGCAATTATTCTTTACACATATTCCGGCTTAAAATACAGCTTTTTTCTTAAATTTTCGCTTTTTTCGCAAATTTTCGCTAACCCCTTGCAAAATCTTGTAAAATAGTATAAAATGTAATTATATATAGATAAATGAACGCATTTTGCACGATACAAAAGAGGAGATCATTGATTTGAAAGGAAAATTTCTGCGAATAACTGCGGCGGCGGTGGCTATGGCGCTGAGTATGACCTTTTCGGGAGGCGCTTTGTCAGCATTTGCCGAGGAAGAAGAAAACGTTGTGGTTATCGCTCCCCAGGAGGATATTAATCGGGACGAGGAACTGCCTGCGTTTACCGAGCCGGAATATACAGCTATGTTCAGCTTCCCCTCGGAGCTGAGAGGAGTTTACATAACACCGGGTACGGATTTTGCCGCTCCCCATGAGGACGGCTCCGAAAAAACGGAAGAAGAACTGCTTGAAGAAGCAGGAAGCCTGCTTGATTCTGCGGAGGAGAACAGGCTCAACGCCGTTGTTATAAATACAGACTGTAATGGCGAACTGCTTTACAGTGATGATGTTAACGAAACTGTGTCCTGCGACGAGGTGGAGTACCTTGTGAACGCTGCGCAGGAACGTGGTTTTTACGTCTATCTCACCTTCAGCATTGACGCTGTGCTGAAAAGCTTTGAGAATGTTTCTTTGCAGGAAAGAATAGATTATCTGGCACTAAGGGTACATACCTTTACAGTTAAATATCCCGTTGACGGCATTATCCTGGACGGCTACTATTCTTCAAAGTCCAACGTTTCACTTGGAGATTACATTGAAAACGGTTCGGGTATCGGCTTTACAAACTGGCTTCGGGACAACGGCGCTTACGTTTTCTCCCTTGCGGCAAAGGCTGTGAGAAAAACAAACAACACTGTACCCGTAGGCATTTCCATAAATGACGTATGGGCAAACTATGAGACCGATGAAAAGGGCTCCGGTACAAGCGTGGACTTTGAAGCCCTTACTGACGGCTACTCGGATACCCTCGGATATATCGAAAAGGGCTTTGCGGACTTTATTATGCTCAAAGCGGAGGGTTCACGCTCCGACAGCAATGAGCCTTTCGGAGAAATAACCAAATGGTGGAATGACGTTGCCGACAAAAACGGCATACCTTTGTTTGTTCACCATATGAATGAGCATATCTGCACCGATTCCGAGGGCTGGGGTTCTCCCGATGAGCTTGTTAAGCAGGTCATTGAGGCTTCGGAGCTTTCGGCTTACGGCGGCAGCGCTTTCAACTCCCTTTCGGCGCTTGAAACAAATATGATGGATTCCACCACCGCTCTTATAAAGCACTACGATGATACAATTGACCTTGAAGGCCTTAACAGCGAGCTGGAAATGACACTCCCTACCAAGACTACCTTCAAGACGGAAGAACCCACCGTTATTTTTGCAGGCTCCTTCGACCCCAATTTCCCCGTTTACTATCAGGGCAAGGAGATCGAACTGAACGAAGCGGGACGTTTCTACTTCACCGAGGATCTTAAAGTGGGAGTAAATACCTTTAAATTCCAGAATAAAGCAAAGATAATTACATATAAAATAACAAGGACGGTAAATGTGCTGAAAAGCGTTTCGCCCTCTGAGGGAACTATGCGCATAGACGGAGAATCCACCGTTTCTCTCAGCGCAATTGCGTACAAAGGCTCAATTGTAACGGCTAAGGTCAACGAAAAAAGCGTTACCCTTAAGGAAGTTGACGGACAGCTTGACGAGCTTGACCCCAACTCCAGCTATACCAAGTATGTTGGCAGATACACCGCTCCCGAAGGCGTAAAGGGTCAGGAAACAGACCTTGGAACCGTTGAATTTTACGGCACCTACCCCACTGACACGGGCGATATTAACGAAACAAGGACGGGCGCACACATTATTGTCAACGCCGTTGCGGAAGTGCCTAACGACTTCAGCGGCAGTCTGCTTATGGTAAACAATGACAATACTATGGTATATGACGCAAAGACTACCGACACCGCACCCACCCCCGATATGGCAAGGCTCCCTGCAGGTACCCTTGATTATATCGTCAACACCGTCAATTACGGCGGCACCGACTACTACCTTACCAATTCGGGCAAGCGCATCAAGACCTCGGCTGTATCCGTTCTTGAAAACAGACCTCTCGGCAGCAACCCCATTTCGGTAACTTCCGTTTACAAGGACGGCACCGACACGGTAATAAAGCTGAAAACAGCCGAGAAAATACCCTTTGCAATAAGCTATAACGGTCAGTCCTACGGCGATGGCGACAACGGCGGATACTATGTTTCCTCCTTTGACGCTTCGGGAATGACCATTACCTTTGACTATATCACGGCAGTTTCCGCAGGCGACCTGACCTTCCCCGACAGTGCAGTTTTCACCACGGGAACATGGAGCGTTTCACAATCGGGAGAAAACAACAGGGCGTCTCTCTCCCTTACCTTCCGTCAGGCAGGTATTTTCTCCGGCGTAACGGCTTCTTATGACGGTGAGGGCAACCTTACCTTCCGCTTTAACGGCTGCCGCAGCGGAATAAGCGGTGCTACCATAGTTATTGACCCGGGTCACGGATATACGGGCAAAAGTGCTTTCGACCCCGGCGCAGTAGGTCATATCAAGGAGCAGGAAGCCAACCTTGCCATTGCAAAATACCTTACCGCAATACTTGAATCGGAGGGTGCAAACGTTATCCGCTTCAAAACGGAAAGCGAGACCTACGAAACGGAAAACCGCTCCGCTTATGCAAGGCAGTATAACCCCGATATGTTCATTTCCGTCCACTGCAACGCCGCAGGAAGCGAGTCGGCAACAGGCTCGGAGGCGTACTATTTCACGCCCTTCTCACAGCCGCTTGCCAAATACGTTTCCGCAGAGCTTGGAAAATATCTGCTGAACAACGTCCATTCCGACGGCAACGGCGACAGGGGTGCAAAATACAACTACTTCTGGGTAACGCTGCAGCAGGATTTCCCCTCAATACTTGTGGAAACGGCGTATGTTACAAACTATTCGGAGGCTATGGCGCTCGCCGACGAATCACATCAGAAGAATTTTGCTCAGGCTATCGCAAACGGCGTTAAAAAGTATTTCGCACAATGCGGATATTCCTGCTTCGGCGACGGCTACGGCTCGGAAAACGGTCAGCCTTTAAGCGGCGGAACAGGGGAAGTTCCCGTTGACGAGGAATTCCCGGACGCTTCTCTTCCCGAAAATTACAACCCCGACGACCCCTATTTTCAATATTATTACGATTAATTGACCTCATTGTGCAGTTTAACTATAAAAATTGCAAAAGGTTCACTCCGATTTGACATACGATTAATTGACTGTGAAGGGCGGTTATGGTACAATTAGATTGACATAAAATTAACAATGTTGACCTTCGTACTTTAATTTTTGGTTGATAAAAAGGAGATCGCTATGCAGTTATTAAATCTTCCTGAGAAAATCTACTATATGCCCGGAGCAGTCCAGTATCTTGCCAAAATGCCGGATATTCACAGGGTAGTTGTGGTTACCGACCGTGACAGCATTAAAGACGGCTTCATGGACAGACTTAACTATTACCTTGAAAAGAACGAATGCGCTCCCGTTGTTGACGTTTTTTATGATGTTGATCCCTGCGCAGATACCGTTTCCGTGTACAGAGGACTGGATGTTATGCGCTCCTTCCGCCCTGATACGGTCATCGCTCTCGGCGGAGGAAACGTTATGGACATTGCAAAGGCAATGGCTGCGCTTTACTCCAACCCCGAAAAGACACTTGCTGAAATTGCAGACAAATACAACTGCGGAAAGTATGAAAAAAAGCTGAAAATAGTTTGCATCCCCACCACATCCGGCTCGGGCACAGAGATCACCTCTTCCGCCGTTATCTGCGACAAGGAGGCAAACGTCAAGTACCACCTTGCAGACTGCGGCATAAAGCCCGATGTTGCAATTACCGACTGCGGCTTTGCTTATTCCGCTTCTGACGATTCTGCCGCCGTTCACGGTCTTGAGGTGCTTGCACACGCTGTTGAAGCCTATGCTTCACTTCTCAATTCCGATTATACCGACGCTTTCGCTCTACACGCAATAAAAATGGCCTTCAACTATCTTCCCCGTGCCTGCAAAAACGGTTCGGAGGATCATAAGGCAAGGGAAAAAATGCACAACGCCGCCGCAATTGCAGGTATGGCTTATGAAAGCACCCTCTGCGGCGTAAACAGCGCACTTTCCCACAGCGTAAGCGCAGAAATAGGCATTTCAAAGGGACTTGCAGACGCAGTTCTTCTCCCATATACCATTGAATACAACAGCAAGGCGGAAGGTTCCGATATGGCTTGGCCTAAGTACGGCAAGCAGTCGGCTCCCGAAAGATACCGCAAGATAGCAGCATATTTAGGACTTCCTGCCGCAACTGCTGAAGAAGGCGTAAACAGCCTTATTTCCGCAGTAAACGAGCTTATGGAAAAGATAGGCGCACCCAAGACCTTTAAGGAGGCAGGCGCAGAAGAAGCCACATACCTTAACCTTATCCCCGTTATGTCCGCAAGAGCCGCAGATGACCGTGACATTGCCGCAAATCCCCGTCTTGTAAAGGAAGAGGAGCTTAAAGAGCTGCTCAAAACGGCTTATTACGGAAAATAATTTGCTGAACAATAAAAAAAGGCGTTATCCGTTCTTTTTGGAGCGGATAACGCCTTTTTTTTAATTTGAAATTTGGAATTTGGAGAGTGGAATGTGGAATTGCGGTGTTCGCTGCGCTCACGGATTTAAATTATTGGTGCAAAGCCCATAATTCCGAATTACGCATTCCGAATTCCGAATTTATTATCAGTCATCCCTATGCGTCATATTTATCTTAAAATTCTTTCTTGTTTTGCGGTATCTGAAATGGTCTTTGATCTTGTTTATAAAACCGCCGCCGAAGAAAAGGGCAATGTTAAGGAACGCCACAAGAATAGCCGCTACCGAGCTCCATTGACCGGCAATGCAGCACATTATAAAGTCCCAAAGCAGGAACGCAACATCAACGTAGGCAAGATACTTCGCCTTTATTGGGATAAAGAAGAACAGCAGGAACTCCATATTAGGGAAAACCGCTGCAAGTGCAAGGAACAGGGAAAGGTTAAGGTAATAGCTTGTTGCATAGCCTGTTATAAAGCCGCCGATAAGAGTTCCGATAATGCCCGTCAGATAAAAGACGTTGAAGCGGAAGCTGCCCCACGCCTGCTCCAGATGAGTGCCTATCATCCAGTAAAAATAACAGCTTATGAGCATAAATACGGGGTTAAAGTTGTAGGGGTAGAAAATAAACGAGATCACCCTCCACACCTGTCCGTGCAGCACGGCGTCACGGTCAAAATCAAGATAGTAGGTTATGGGCAGGTCGGGGAAAAGGTAGGCGAAGATGAATACTATCAGATTTCCTATAACAATGTAAAGCATAAGATTCTGTATATAAAATCTTCCGAATTTTCTTTCAAGCTTATTTAGTAAATTCAAAATATCAGTCCTTTGATCCGGGTTTCTCTAAAAGAGGTTCCCAATAATAATTTTTGAATATTATATCACATACGGAATAAAAATGCAATAAGCTATTGCAAAATAAATTAATTTAGGTTATACTATATTGTAGTACATTCGAGGAGGTTTAATACAATGGCTATTGAAATCACAAAAGAAACAATTATCGGCGATATTCTTGATGCGGATATGGAAACAGCGCCTTATTTCCTTGATATGGGTATGCACTGTCTCGGCTGCCCCGCTTCAAGAGGTGAATCCATTGAGGACGCCTGCGCTGTTCACGGCGTAGACCCCGAAGACCTTGTTGCAAAGCTCAAGGCTCATTTCGCCAATAAGTGATTTTTGTTAAAAGCGGAAGATCCGCAGGTCGATTACACCTGCGGATTTTTGCTGACCCCATATGAAAGGAGAAAAAACTGTGCTTGGAAAAAGACTTGCTGCCTGCGCAGGATTTGTTTCGGGTGAAAAGGTGTGCGACGTTGGAACGGATCACGGCTATCTTGCGGCGGAGCTTCTTCTCTCGGGGAAATGCCGCTTTGCGGTTGCCGCAGATATTAATGAAAAGCCCCTTGCTTCCGCAAGAGCCACCCTTGAAAAGCACGGGCTTACGGACAGGGCAAAGACTGTTCTTTCCGACGGACTTGAAAACATATCGCCCGACGGGATAACTGACATAGTTATTGCAGGAATGGGCGGCGAGCTTATTGCATCTATACTTTCAAAATGCGGCTGGCTGAAAGGCGTGAACCTTGTGCTGCAGCCTATGACACAAGCACCTTACCTGAGAAAATGGCTTGGCGAAAACGGCTTTGACCTTAAAGCGGAGCAAGCTGTAAGCGAGGGAAAGCACCTTTACACCGTTATAAATGCCGCTTACAGCGAAAAAAAGCGCACCGTAAGCGAACTTGAATCGCAGACGGGTGCACTTGACACAAAGGACAGCGAAGCGGCGGCGTATATAAGCGCCAACGCCTTGAAGATAATTAAGGCAGGACAGGCTCTCTGCCGCTCGGGAAGGCTTGCGGAGGCTGCGGAAAAGTTGTCCGTTGGAGATAAAATGCTGAACACGATAGGAGGTAAAACAATGTTTACAGCAGGAGATATTCTTGCGGAGATGGATAAAATAGCTCCGCTTAAAAATATACACAAGGGCGATAATTCGGGGCTTCTTGTGGGTGATCCCCATACGGAGGTCACAAAGGTCCTGACCGCTCTTGACATTACCTGTGATGTTGTAAGAGAAGCGGCTGAAAAGGGCGCAAACGTAATTGTGGCTCATCACCCTGTTATTTACAACCCACTTTACACACTTGACGACTCAAATCCTGCCTGCCTTGCGCTGAAAAAGGGCATTGTCTGCATATGCTTCCATTCGCCCCTTGATATGGCGGACGGCGGCATCAACGACATTATTTATGATATGCTTAAAGAACCCTTCGGACTTTCCAAACCTGAGGGCGTTATCGAGCCTGTACACAGCGACGGCAGAGGCTACGGTATGGTTTGCAGCGCTTCAAAAAGCTTTTCGCCCAAGGAAACAGCGGATATGCTGAGAAAAATTTTCGGCTGTACCGTTGTACGCTATACCGAAGGTTCCCGTACCATTAAAAAGATAGGTTTCTGCTCAGGCGGCGCAGGCTCAGACCTTCCTGCGGCAATGAGGCTTGGTGCAGACGCATACATCACAGGCGACGTTAAGCACGACCAGCTTATAACTGCCCTGAACAACGGCGTTTCCCTTTTCGACTGCGGACACTACCACACGGAAGTCATTGCAATGGCTTACTTGAAGAAGCGTTTTAACGAGGACTTGCCTACACTTGATTTTGAAATAGCCGAAAGCTGCACCGACCCTGCACACTATTCGGTTTAAGGAGCAAAGCAAAATGAAATTCCCATACATCTGCCCGAAATGCGGCGAAGAGCTTGAAAAAAACGGCGGCAGCCTTGTCTGCCCAAGCCGTCATACATACGATATTGCACGGAGCGGCTATGTTAACCTGCTTCTTCCCCAGCAGATGAACGCAAAGCTGCCCGGAGATAATAAGCTTATGGTCGCCGCAAGGAAAAACTTTCTCGGCAAGGGCTATTACGGCATTTTAGCGGATAAATTTTGTGAGGTTTTGAAACGTTACGCTCCCGAGAACGGCACGGTGCTTGACGCAGGCTGCGGAGAGGGGTATTACACCGTTAACGCCGCAAAAGCACTGCCCGGTGCATTTATATCGGGAACGGACATATCCAAAACTGCGGCGGACGCAGCGGCAAAACGTGCCAAAAGCGAAAATGCGGACAACATTCTTTTTTCCGTGAGCAGCGTGTTCCATATGCCTGTAAAAAGCGGCTCCTGCGACGTTGTAACAAGCCTTTTTGCACCATACTGCGGCGAAGAATTCCTCCGTGTGCTGAAGCCGGAGGGGGTATTTATTATGGTAATACCTTCGGAACGGCACTTGTGGGAGCTGAAAGAAGCGGTGTATGACGAGCCTTATCTTAACGAGGTAAAGGACTATGCCCTTGACGGCTTTACTCTTAAAGAGAATATCAAAGTGAACGGCGAAATAAGGCTTAACAGCAAAGAGGATATACAAAACCTGTTTTCCATGACCCCTTATTATTATAAAACGGGGGAAGAAGGACATAAGCGGCTTGAAGCCCTTGAAGAGCTTACTACGGAAATAGGGTTTGAAATTCTGGTTTACGGCAGCAAACCCGACAGCAAGCGATAACGGGAGTATAGGGAAATGAAGTTCCCCACCGCGAAGCGGAATAAAGTTCAGGTCAATTTTGCTTGGTTTCTTAAGGAAACTCCGAACGACAGTGAGGACAGAATTTCGCTTTATCAAAGGGTGGCAGAGGTCAAAGTCAATTTGAATTCGGAGCAGAGCCCCTTGTCGCTCTCTGCAGAGAGCGACAAGGGGCTCTCTCGCCAAAAGGACTCGGCCCTTTGGAATCCCATTATCGCTTCGTTGTCGGGTCAACAACTATTATTCTCACAGCGTATATTTTCCAGTAAACTCCTGAACCGTTTTCCAATAACGCTCCGTTTCAAGCAGATCGGACTGCATATGCTTTGCACCCTTTATTTCCAGCTTTTCCTTCTCTCCCGATGCGGCGTTATAAAGCCTGTCAAGCATTGAGAAGGGAACAAAATCGTCTTCCGTGCCGTGTATCATAAGTATGGGTATCCTGCTGCGCTTCAACGCTTCCTCTGCGCTTGCTTCCTTAAAGCCGTAGCCCACAAAAAGCTTGGCATAAAGCGAAATGAGATACAGCAGAGGAAATGCAGGAAGGTGGAATATATTTCTGAACTGCACTGCAAACTCGTCCCACACGGAGGTATAGCCGCAGTCCTCAACTATAGCTTTAACGTTGTCAGGCAGCTTTTCCCCTGCCGCCATCATTACTTCGGACGCACCCATGGAAATGCCGTAAAGCACTATCTCCGCCTGGGGATCTCTTGCAAGGATAAAGTTTATATAGCCCTTGACGTCACAGCGCTCCAGCCAGCCCATTCCTATATATCCGCCCTCGGTCTTGCCTGAGGCTCTTCCGTCGGGAGCAAGGACGTTATAGCCCATTTTAACGAAATTATATGCCGCAAAGCCCATTCCTGCGGCACTGTCCTTGTAGCCGTGGCACACTACCGCATATTTTCTTGAACTGCCCTCAGCTTTTGCAAGAAGGGCGTGTACCTTTACGCCGCCGTTGGTCAGCAGATAAACGTCCTCGGAATTTTCCGTGAACCACGCCTTGTATTTTTCCGTGCGTTCTTTAAGCAGGTCAAGCCGATGTTCCTGCACTTCATCAATTTTGCTGTTTTTGGTAAAGCCTGCTCTCAGCTTCAAGCCGCCGCCTTTTTTCAGAGCAAAATCGCAGAAATACTTTGAAACTGCGGCTGCCGCTCCGATAACTGCCGCTGCGGCGATTACGACCTTAGTATGTTTTTTCATAACAAACTCTCCTTCCGAAAAAGTCCTTGCTTATAATTTCTTGACCATAACAAAATTTGTTAGAAACGTTCCAAAAATCCTGCAATTGAACAGTATAAATTTAGAGGTTCCCTTTATCTCTCTTCTCTGAAATAATTTATGCCGCAGGAAGCAGGCTGCGCTCTGCCCTTGTTTTTCCTTACAGAAGTTATTACAAGAATAAGCGCCGTAATAAGGAACGGGAGCATATCGTAAAATGCGTTGGGCAGGGTTATTACCGACTTGGGCATATAGTATTTAAGCACGCTGAACGCACCGAAAACAAGGCTTCCGCCAATGGCTTTAAGAGGACTCCAAGCCGCAAATATTACAAGTGCAACGGATATCCAGCCAAGTCCGTTTACGCTGTCGCTCATCCACACGCCGCCGCAGATTATCATTGAGCAGTAAGCGCCGCCTATGCCACATATTCCGCCGCCGATGAGCAGGCTTATATACTTGTTTCTTGCAACGTGGATTCCCACTGCGTCCGCTGCGGCAGGATTTTCGCCTATGGTGCGGAGATTCAGTCCCGACTTGGTCTTGTTAAGATAAATAAACACTATTATAGCAATAACAACGCCGAAATAAACGAAAATATTATAGGAAAACAGCAGCTTTCCCACAACGGGAATATCGCTTAAACCGGGGATGTTAAGGTTTCTTATCTGAGATGTGATATGCTCGGGCAGCTTAAGGTTTCCCGTTTCGGAACGTGCAATATTGTATTCGCCGATAAAGTTTGAAATGCCGCAGCCGAATATTGTCAGCGTAAGACCCGTTACGTTCTGGTCAGCCATAAAGGTCACGGTAAGCAAAGCGTAAATAAGCGCACCTGCCGCACCTGCAAGGAATGCTGCGATAACGGCAATGATAAGGCTGTCACTGCGGTAGCCTGCCATAAAGCCCGCACAGGCTCCGATAGCCATCATTCCCTCAACGCCAAGGTTAAGGTGTCCTGCTTTTTCGTTGATTATCTCTCCGACAGTACCGAAAAGGAGAGGCGTTCCGGCAAGCACAGCCGCAACAAGGAAGTTTATAAACATATCCATTAGCTTTTGCTCTCCTTTCCTCCGGCAACAAATTTATACCTTACAAAAAACTCGCCTGCAAGAACAAAAAACAGGATTATTCCCTGCAAAACGTCTGCGCAGTAGGTAGAAATGCCGAATGTTGACTGCATAACGCTGCTGCCCTTTTCAAGCACCGCAAAAAGGAAGGATACGATAAGGATAACAATAGGATTAAGCTGCGCAAGCCAGGCTACGATTATTGCCGTAAAGCCTACACCGCCTGCAACAGAGGTGGCAAGGGTCATATCCGAACCCGTTGCCTGCACCATTCCTGCAACGCCGCACACAGCACCGCTTAAAAACATCGTTCTCAGCATTATTTTTTTCGGGTCCATACCTGCATAACGTGCAGTTGCGTGGCTTTCCGAAACAACGCTTATTTCGTAGCCGTGCTTGGTGTATCTCAGGTAAACAAAGACCGCCGCCGTAAGCACAAGACCGATTATCCAGCCTATCTGCACGCCGAAAACCTTGTCAAGCTGTGCATTTGCGGAAAATCTTGCAATTTTCGGGAATCCCCCCGATTCAGGGTCAGCCCACGCTCCGTCTCTCAGCCAAACTATAATGTTAAGTGCGATATAGTTCAGCATAAGGGTGAAAAGCGTTTCATTCGTATTGAATTTAGCCTTGAAAAAGGCAGGGATAAGTCCGTAAAGTCCGCCGCCGATGATTCCTGCAGCAAGCATAATGATAATAAGCAGAACGTGTGGCATGTCATCGTGGAAAAGGGCAAAATAGGAAGCAAAAATTGCGCCAACTATTATCTGTCCCTCCGCTCCGATGTTCCAGAACTTCATTTTGAACGCCAGCGTTACTCCCAAAGCCGAAATAAGCAGGGGTATCATTATCTTTACCGTTGCCTGAAAAGCCATAGCCGTGCTGAATGCACCCTTTACGATAGTTCCGTACACGGGGAAAGGGTTGTAACCTATGATAAGGATAAAAATTCCGCCTGCAATAAGCGCCGCAAGCACCGAAGCAAGCCGTATAAGCACAGCTTTTTTCGTTCCAAGCTCCGCACGCTTCGCAATTCTTACATGAAGACCTACGGCTTTTTTTACTGCCGACTCAGCCATTTCCAAGCACCTCCTCCGCAGACGAGCCTGTCATCATAAGACCTATCTGCTCCTTTGTGACCTTCCGTGCGTCAACAATGCCGGTTATTTTTCCGTGGCACAGCACCATAATTTTATCAGCAAGTTCAAGCAGTACATCAAGATCTTCGCCGATAAAAAGCACCGCAACGCCTTTTTTCTTCTGTTCGTTAAGCAGGTCGTAAACCGTATAAGCGGAATTTATGTCAAGTCCACGCACGGGGTAAGCCGTAATAAGCAGGTTTGGAGCGGATTCTATCTCACGTCCGAGAAGAACCTTCTGAACGTTGCCGCCCGACAGCATTCTTACGGGAGTTTCCGCAGAGGGCGTCTTTATATCCAGCTTCTTTATCAGCTTTTCCGACAGCTCCTTGGCAGGTGCCTTGTCAACAAAAGGTCCCTTGCTCTTGCCGTAGGATTTCAGCATCATATTTCCCGTCATACCCATTGAAGCCACAAGACCCATTCCCAGCCTGTCCTCGGGAACGAAGCTCATGCTTATGCCAAGGTCGATGATCTCCCTTGCAGACTTGCCGATAATGTTTTCCTTTTTGTACAGCACTGCGCCTGAACGTATGCCGTTAAGTCCTGCGATCGTTTCGCAAAGCTCCTTCTGACCGCTGCCTGCAACACCTGCAACGCCCAGTATCTCGCCGCTGTAAATATCGAAGGTAATGTCGTCCAGAGCAAGGGAACCGTCAGGCTTGTCAACGGAAAGATGATACACGTTAAGAAGGGGCTCGGGAGAAACGGGTTCAGGACGTTCAATACTCAGGTCGACCTTCTTGCCCACCATTAACTCCGTCAGCTTTTTTTCATCCGATTCGGCAGTAAGAACCGTTGCCGCAGACTGTCCCTTGCGGAGAACGGTCACTCTGTCGCTTATGGCAAGCACCTCGTTGAGCTTGTGAGTAATAATGATTATGGCGCAGCCGTCGTCCCTCATTCTGCGGAGCATATCAAACAGCTTTTCCGTTTCCTGAGGCGTAAGAACGGCGGTAGGCTCGTCAAGGATAAGTATTTTTGCGCCTCTGTAAAGCACCTTTAATATTTCCACCGTCTGTTTTTCGCTGACGGACATATTGTATATCTTTTTGTCGGGGTCAACATCAAGACCCAGCTTTTGGCTTATTGCTGCTATTTCGCTGCGTATAACGGAGCGCTTTTTCAGCTTGCCGGGCGTTCCTGCAATAATATTGTCAACGGCGCTGAACGCCTCCACCAGCTTGAAGTGCTGATGTATCATGCCTATTCCCAGCGCAATAGCGTCCGAGGGGGAATTTATGGCAGCAGGCTTTCCCGAAATGCTTATGGAACCGCTGTCGGGGTGGTAAATGCCCGAAAGCATATTCATAAGAGTGGTCTTGCCCGAGCCGTTCTCCCCCAGCAAGGCAAGTATCTCTCCGTATTTTACAGAAAGATCTATATTATCGTTGGCAACGACAGAACCGAATACCTTTGTTATGCCCTTACATTCAATAGCGTACACTTCTCCGTCATTTTCTTTTTTGTAAGTTTCTTTTTCCACAGCGCTCCCCCGTTTCGTAAAAATACCGCATAATAATATAATTATACACATTTATCCGCAATAAATCAATATATTTGCAATAAAAACATATACCGCATTTGCAATAAATGCATAGACCTCAGACAGCATAAACAAGCGGAAATATTACATTGGAGCAATTTAATGCAACACAAAAACGGATATAACGGCAGATAAAGCCGCTATATCCGTTTTATATGTAAAAAAGGCAGAGCTACTTCACCGCAAGCTCCCTGTCCTTCTCCTTTTCCCGTTTCTTAGCCTCTTTTTCCTTTTTCTCCCTTGCCGCTTCCGAAGAAGGCGCAATAAGGACGTTAAGGTGCTGCATTTCCGCAAGGGCGTTTTCCGCAAGTATCTTGCTGCCGCAGGAAACAGCCGCCGCCTGCATTACCGTCAAGGCAAGGATACGGCTGATGTTCGCATCGTTGTCGGTTATTTCCTCAACGGAGGAACGGAGTATATCCGTTATTTTTATATATGTGTGCTCATACTGCTCCGCAAAGAAGTCCAGCAGCTCCTCCTCGGAACGGCTTTTCAGCATATACTCTATCATCGCACCGATAAGCTGAATGGAAAGCACGGGCTTCATTGCGCATATCATTATAAGACGGGAAAGATGCACCCTTGAATACTTTTTCTTCACCGGAGGAGGAATGATATTCAGCTTCACATAGTTATTTATCATAGACGGCGTAAGTCCGTTTTCACCATCTCTGGTAAAAACAGGGGTAAACTTATTCATATAGGTTATTACCTGATCCATATAAAGCTCAATGTCGGGCAGTTCAGACCATCTCGGCAGACGGCAGGTCCTTTGCTGCCTGTTCCAGAATCGTCTGCAAACGTCGTTAACATTTTCCATATTACCTATCATCTCCTGTCGTCTTATTTAGTTAATACCATTATACAACATTATTTCTGAAATTACAATAGCTAATTTAAAAATAGATTAAATTATTTTCAAAACCGTTGACAAAATCAATATAACGATATATAATAGTTTTAGAAACCAGATGCAACGATTTGGAGATTTTATATATGAGTGATAAATTTGGAAAAATTACTATAGTTACGGGACATTACGGCAGCGGTAAGACCAATTTCACCGCCAACCTTGCGATAAAAGCGGCAAAAAGCGGAGAAAAAGTCACCGTTGTTGACCTTGACACAGTTAACCCCTACTTCCGTTCCGCCGATTTCGGAGGACTTTTTGAAAATAACGGAGTAACGCTAATAACTCCTATGTACGCCAACACGAACCTTGATATTCCTGCCCTTTCCTTTGACATAGGCGGAATTTTCAAGGAGGGCGGCAGGATAATAATCGACGTTGGGGGCGATGACGCAGGTGCTTACGCTCTCGGGCGCTACAAAAAGGAGCTTTCGGCATATTCGGACAGCCTTGAAATGATTTATGTGATAAATATGTACCGCTACCTTACGGAAACTCCCGAAGAAGCTGCGGAGTTTATGCTTGAAATAGAAAGCGCATCCCGTATGAAATGCACGGGGATAGTCAACAACTCAAACCTTGGAGAGGAAACAACTGCGGAAACGGTTGAAAAAAGTGTATCCTACGCCGAAAAGGTATCCGCACTGACGGGACTTCCCCTGCTCTGCACCGTGGATACAACAGGGGGACAAGCAAAGGTACCAAGTCCTTTTGAAGCGGTAATTTACGTTAAAAAGCCTTGGGAAAAATAACATCTTACGGGGGACATTATGGAAATATCAATTGCTGCACTTCTGATAATATTGGCGGTCTATGTATCGCTTATCATTGCCGACATTATAAAAAGAGGACTTCTTTCAAGGCTTGTCATATGGTCGGGATTTATGCTGACAGCTCCGATCGCAGCAGTATACTGCGTTTACACTGTATGTATAAGCGTACTGTACGTCGGCGGCGATCTTCTGGCAGGCGAATACCTCTCTGCGGGAAAGCTTGTTTTATTAACGATCCTTTCCTTTGCCGTGCTTATCGTCATGGCGGTAATTTATATCAGAGGTCATGTCAAGCCCATTGACAAAAAATCGCCGCTGCTCCGGAATTATGACGACAGGCGGTTGAAATTCATCGGTGCAAGACGACTTGTTATAACCGGAATCATCGGAACGGTCATTTATTTTGCAGCAATGGTCGTTATGCTTTATCTCATATGCGATCTGCTTTGGGCAGGAAATATTATTGATACGCTCAAAATTCAGATAATTCTGCTGATCCTTTTGCTTATGCCTGTTATCAATATTTTTGTAATGATCTATTACATTGCAATGGGCGCATATATGGCAGCGGTTGCTTTTGTGGGAATTATGGCGCTGCTGGAGCTTGCGCTGGTTATTAACGGCTGCATAAGATTTACCGTTTCTTCAGACAAAACAAAGGGAATGAAGGCGCTGTGGATATTCCTGTCCATAATTCCCTTCTTCAACATTGGCTACGGAATTTACTGCATAGCAAAAACTTCAAAAGCACTTAAAGAAACTTCAAATACATATTGATTTACAAGGAGAATGTTAAAATGGCTAAAATTACAGTCAATTTTGAACGCTGCAAGGGCTGCGGACTATGCGCAACAGCTTGTCCGAAAAAAATAGTGGCTCTTCAGGAAGAAAAGCGCAACAAAAAGGGATATTTCACCGCATACTGCACCGATGATTCAAGCTGTATCGGCTGCGCAATGTGTGCAACAATGTGTCCCGACTGCGCAATTACGGTTGAAAAATAACATCTTCATACAAGGAGTTGAACATTTTGGAAAGAAATCTTATGAAAGGCAACGAGGCTCTTGCAGAAGCGGCAATAAGAGCCGGCTGCAAATGCTTTTTCGGTTACCCCATTACCCCCCAGACAGAGGTAGCCGCATACCTTGCCAAGAATATGCCTAAGAACGGCGGCGTTTTTCTTCAGGCTGAATCGGAAATAGCCGCAATCAACATGGTCCTGGGCGCAGCTTCGGCAGGCGTAAGAACCATGACATCTTCCTCATCGCCGGGAATTTCCCTTAAATCGGAGGGTGTTTCCTACATTGCAGGCTGCGACCTGCCCTGCGTTATCATTAACGTACAAAGAGGCGGTCCCGGACTTGGGGGCATACAGCCTTCACAGTCGGACTACTGGCAGGCAACAAAGGCTCTCGGTCACGGCGACTATCAGCTTCTTGTGTACGCACCCTGTTCCGTGCAGGAAATGGTGGATAAGGTGACACTTGCATTTGATATGGCTGACAAGTACCGTATGCCGGCAATGATACTTGCAGACGGTCTTCTTGGTCAGATGATGGAGCCTGTTACCTTCCCCGAAAAAAAGACCGAATTTGAACCCAAGCCCTGGGCGACTAACGGTCACGGCGGCAAGAGAGATCACAACATCACAAATTCCCTTTATCTTGTTCCCGAGGAGCTTGAAAATTCCATAAAAAGCCGTTATGAGCGTTATGAAGTTATAAAGGCAAACCTCACCGAAGCGGAGCTTTATCTTACCGAGGACGCAGACATCGTTGTTGCAGCTTACGGTGCTTCCGCAAGAGTTGCTAAGTCAGCTGTCAACCACGCAAGAGCCGAGGGAATTAAGGCAGGACTTTTCCGTCCCATAACCCTGTGGCCCTTCCCCGTTAAGGAGATCAACGAAGCGGCAAAGAACGCAAAGGCCTTTCTTGACGTTGAAATGTCAATGGGACAGATGATAGAGGACGTTAAACTGTCACTCAACTGCTCCAAGCCGGTAGAATTTTTCGGCAGAACAGGCGGCGTTATCCCCTCACCTGCCGAGGTGCTTGAACAGATAAAAATACTTGCAGAAAAATATTAAGACGGAATAAACGCCATACTTGTTCCGTCGGAAAGGAATTATCCGAAATGGCTGTTGTTTTTGAAAGACCGAAGTCGCTGGCAGATGTACCTACCCATTACTGCCCCGGCTGCACACACGGAATCATTCACAGGCTTATTGCCGAAGTTATAGATGAAATGGGAATTGAGGGCGATACAATAGGCATTGCTCCCGTAGGCTGCGCAGTTATGGCTTACGATTACTTCAACTGCGATATGATAGAAGCTGCACACGGACGTGCTCCCGCAACTGCAACGGGCGTTAAGCGTGCTCTTCCCGACAAATTCGTTTTCACATATCAGGGTGACGGCGACTGTGCCGCTATCGGAACCGCAGAAACTGTACATGCTGCCACAAGAGGCGAAAACATAACCGTTATTTTTGTCAATAACGCAATTTACGGCATGACGGGCGGACAGATGGCGCCTACATCACTCCCGGGTCAGGTTACGCAGACCACCCCTTACGGCCGTGACACCAAGACTGCAGGCTTCCCCATAAAAATGGTGGAAATGCTTGCCGCTCTGGACGGAGTTGCGCTTTCCCAGCGTGTTGCCGTTAACTCGGTACCCCACATCAGAGAGGCAAAGAAGGCTATCCGTAAGGCATTTGAAAATCAGCGTGACAAGCTGGGCTTTTCAATAATCGAGGTTCTTTCCTCTTGCCCAACGAACTGGGGAGTTTCGCCTGCCGAAGCGCTGAAAAAGATAGACGAGGAAATGATACCTTATTATCCTCTTAAAGCGTATAAGGACATTCGTGCAGAGGAGGCGGCGAAGTAATGAACTATGATATTCTTCTCGCAGGCTTCGGCGGACAGGGCATACTTTTCGCCGGAAAGGTCATCGTATACTGCGGACTTTACAACGGCAGCGAGGTTTCATGGCTGCCCTCCTACGGTCCCGAAATGAGAGGCGGCACCTGCAACTGTTCCGTCTGCATTTCCGATGAGCCGATAGGTTCTCCCCTTGTTGTAAATCCCAACGTTCTTGTTGTAATGAACACACCTTCTCTTGAGAAATTCATAGACAAGGTACAGCCGGGAGGACTTGTTATTGTAGACAGCTCCATGGTCGATGTGAAGGTGGAGCGCACCGATGTTAAAGTATGCTATATTCCTGCAACGGAGCTTACAAACGGTGACCCGGAATTAAAGGGCGGTGCAAATATCATACTTACGGGAAAGCTTATGGCGGAAACGGGTATCGCCGACAACGAAACTATCAAAAAAGCACTTGAACACGTTATACCGCCCAAAAAAGCTCATCTTCTCGGAAATAATCTTAAAGCTATAAAGCTGGGAATGGAATATCAGGCATAATAGCAGCAAATACAAAGCGCAATTCACATTAACCAATATGTGAATTGCGTTTTTTCTGTCTAATACTAATAACCAATTAAAAACTGTACAAAAAATCGAGCATAATCTTGCATATATGGATTATGCGAAGATTTTTTGTCTACAGTTTTATTGGTTATTTGTATAACAAGCTAACAAGATCGTGCAAAACTAAAGGCGGCACGCCGAAGCGCACCGCCAAATCTGTTTTGCTGTTTTTTTCTTTTGTATAAAGAATCCGATCAACCCTTTACAGCTCCGAGAGCAACGCCCTCTACAATGTTCTTGGAAATAAAGAAATATACAATAACAACAGGAATGATAGAAATCAAAATTACCATATAGATCTGACCAAGGTCACTGTTTCCGGACAGCTGCATTGATCTCAGTTTGGAGATCATGATAGGAAGCGTCTGCTTCTTGGCGTCTGTCAGAATCAGAGCAGGAGTAAAGAAGTTGTTCCATGAAGCAACGAATGAGAAGATCAACTGAACTGCAATTGCAGGCTTCATCATTGGCAAAGCAATGGTATTGAATGTAGCAAACTCATTCGAACCGTCCACACGAGCCGCCTCGATAACGTCCATAGGCAGAGAGCTTTCCAGATATTGCTTCATATAGAAGAATATAGCAGGAGAAGCTACTGCAGGAATGATCAGAGGCAGGAAATTATCTCTCAGATTCATACTGTAGACCAACTTAATAAAACCAACTGCAGAGATCTGAGTAGGTATCATCATAATTACCAAAATGAAGTTGAATGCAGCTCTCTTAAGCCTGAAATCATAGACATGGATTCCGTATGCAGTCATTGCCGAGAAGTATGTAGTTACTAAACATACACAAGCAGCAACAATAAAGCTGTTTACAAGTCCGTGGGGCAGGTCAATTGTCGATGCACCTATCGCTGCGCTGAAATTCTTTCCGAAAGAAGAACCGGGAAGAAGGCTGAAGCCCATCTGAAGCTGATCGCCGCTTCTTGTTGAGTTGATGATAAGAAGAACTATGGGGAACAGCGATAAAAACGTTACAAAACCCAAGAATACATAGGATAAAACTCTTGCAACAGTTTGTTTGGTACGATCGCTTTCCGTTTCACCTATCTTATTACAATAAGTCATTTTTCTTCCTCCTTCTTGATGCTTTCAGCGTTTTATCTTCCTTTACCATGTTCTTATACACAATAAAGCTGAGTACACCGGTAATGATGAATATCAGTACAGATATTGCACCGCCCTTGCCGTAGTCCTTTGCCTTTCCGGTAACGACATTGTTCAGCCACATAATAAGCGTTCTGGTAGATCTGTTTGGAACACCATCTGTGCCGCCGATGATCTGCGGAACGTCGTACATCTGAAGTCCGCCGATAAGAGAAGTGATGGCAACATAAACAAAAATAGGAGAAAGCAACGGAAGAGTGATCTTGAAAAATACCTGAGTACCGCTTGCGCCGTCTATTGAAGCAGCTTCAAACAAGCTCTGGTCGATACCCATAATACCTGCCATAAGCATGATCGTTGTATTACCAAACCACATAAGGAAGTTAATAAACGCAATAACGCCTCTTGAAGCACCTACGCTTTGGAAAACAACGAAATCTTCGGAAATAAGTGTTTTACACAACATTCCCACAGGTCCAACCTCACTGAACATTACATAGAACAACATAGAGTAAGCGGCTGCCATAATGAGGTTAGGCATATAAATTACCGTCTTAAAGAATCTCTGACCCTTTATTTTAAGTCTTACCGAAGTAAAAATTACTGCCAGCAACAGTGAGAAAACAAACTGAGGTACAGCACCCAAAAGCCACATTATCATAGTATTTTTGGTATATACCAACAGTTCAAATACACCTTCATTGGGTTTGAAAAGATTTATATAGTTATTCAATCCGACAAAATTCGGACCGACAGTAGTCAAGCCCTGATTATAGTTTTCAAAGAAGCTGTAATAAAATGTTGTCAGCATAGGATACAGCGAGAATACAGCATATACAAGAAAGAACGGAAGAATAAAAATATATCCCCATTTAGCATAGCTTATAGATTTGATCTTACTTTTACGCATCAGACAACCTCCCTTTAAAAATTGAAAGTCCCCCTCATATTTACCTATACAAAGAGGTGAAGCGAGAATTTACGCCTCACCTCTTTATTAGGTCATAAAATATTCGGTTGTTTCACGATATTAGTCGTGAGTGATCTGAGGAGCAACTTCGCTGAGTGAGATGTAGAAGTTGTTCATAGCAGTATCCTTGTCGCAAACACCCTGGAGGTATTCAAGAATGCTGTTAGGAAGTGTCTCATTGAAGGTCTGGTCATACTGAGTATGGAGAGCAGGATCCCAAGTGATGTTCTTAGCGCACTCTGCCATCATCTTGATGTGGTTCTGTCCGCCGAGGAACTCAAGACCGTAGCTGTCATCGCTTGCATACTTGTTAACAACGTTTGTATTGTTGGGGAATTCCTTAGCATCTGTAAGGATCTTTTCCATAATGTCTTCGTTAGCTGTGAAAGCGTTCATAAGGTCAGCAATAACAGCATTGTTGTCGCTTCCTGTAGCAGCCAGGAGCCATGTGCCGCCCCAGAAGTGTTCCTGAGGTCCTACACAGATGCCCCAGTCACCGCTTGTCTGTTCCTGAGCAGTACCCATGCAGAAGTTGAAGTACCAAGCGGGTCCGATGCAACACATCATGTTGCCGTCTTTACCCATGAGAGCCTGCTTTTCATCAGCCCAAAGACCATATGTCTTGGACCAGCCGTTTTCAACATACTTTTCAGCCTGAGCAACCCAGTTGTTGAAAGCTTCTGTAGGAGCGAACTTGTCGCCGTTGAGGTAGCTTACATTGGAGTTGTTAGCAAATGTTCTGTATGTCTCCAGAGGAGAAGCGAACATTACATAGCCCTTATCTGCAGCCTTCTGAGCAACTTCATCCACCTTATCCCATGTGGAAAGAGCTGCCTGAACTTCATCGGGATCATCTGTTCCGAGAACATCCTTAGCGATAGAACGTCTGTAAATGAACATGGAGGGGTTAGCCTGCCAAGAAACACCCTTCAGAACGCCGTCTGTGCTTGTAGCAGCGTTGTATGTGTAGTCATAACCAACGCCCCAGTTCTCAACGCCGAGCTTAGTAACGTCCTGTGTGAGGTCTGTGTTAGCGTACTTGATTATGTAGTCAGCTTCTGCAAGGAAAAGGTCAACCTTATCGTCAGCAGCAGCGGATTCCTGATTAAGGAGTGCTTCGTCAAGAGCTGTCTGATAAGCGCCGCCTTCGTTAGGAACAACTGTCCACTTGAACTCTACGCCGGCAGGAGCTGTGTAGAACTTCTCAACATAGTTTTTGAAGTCTTCGTTCCAGCAGTAGATGTTGAATACCTTGCCCTCGCCCTCAGGGAGAGTAAGTGCGCCTGTACCTGCAGTCTTAGCAGCCTCATAACCGCCTGCAGCAGCAGCGCCGTCATCAGCAGCTGCACCGTCATCAGCAGCTGCACCGGTATCTGCAGCAGCAGTGGTATCTGCAGCAGCATCTGCAGCCTTAGTTGTTGTTTCGCCGCCAGCGTTTCCGCTGTCAGTTGTTGTTGTGTCTCCGCCGCAGCCTGCAAGCATAGTTCCAGCTAATGCGAGTGCAGAAAGCAGAGCAATGTTTTTCTTAAAATTCTTCATGGATTTTTCCTCCTTAAAAATATATTATATTTATTAAAAATATAATAGCGAGTTTAAATGCCGGCTCAGGTGAGCTCCTTCACCGACGCACCTTCCAGAAGACATCCTTCAACGCTGACGAATCCGTCATCTTCGGTAGTCTCCTTTGTGATCAGCGATATTAATCGCTTCGCAGCTTCCGCCCCGAGTTTTTCGGTATCCTGTCTGAACGTGGTCAGCTTAGGATTCAATACCTGCGAAAGAACTATCCCGTCATAACCGACAATCGAGATGTCGTCGGGAACCGACAATCCCAGCTTTTCAAACGCTGTAAGCGCCCCGAGTGCGGAAAAATCATCGGGAAGCACGATACAAGTGGGCGGATCGCTCATTTTCACAAGCTGTGCCGCAAGCTGTTCGGTTGTTTTCGGGTCGTGGTAGTTGCCTTGAAGAAGATAATCTTCTCTGATCTCTATATTCAGGCTTTTCAGCGTATCCCTGAAGCTATCCAGTCTTCTGGCAGTCACGGACGCTGTATCGCCGTAAATATATGCGATTTTTCTGTGTCCCTTGCCGTAAACGTAATTCACCAAGGTCTGTATGCCCCGATAATTGTCCGAGATAACAGCCGGATTTTTATCCGTCTTGTAATCCAGAGTAACAACGGGAATGGAGCTTTTCAACAGTTCCGCAATCCCTTCGTCCTCGTAGTCGTCAACGTTTGCGACCATAACTCCGTCCACGTTTCTGCTTACGCAGTGCTCGTAGAAGGTAAGGGGATTTTTGCCGATATTGTGGCTTATGAACGTTATATCGTATCCGTTGGCCTCAGCTTCGTTTTTAAAGCTGTTAAGGACGGCGGCAAAATAGCTGTGCATAAGACCGCTCTGGGCTTTTTCGGCGAAAAGCACGCCCAGATTGTATGTACGGTTGGTTTTAAGCGCTCTGGCCTGATAATTCGGAAGGTAGCCCATTCTTTTGGCTGTTTCCTGAATAACGGTTTTAGTCGCCTGGCTTACGTCCTTATGGTTATTTAAAGCCTTACTTACGGTAGCGATCGACACGCCGCACTCGGAAGCAATGTCTTTAATTGAAACCATAATTAAAATCTCCCGAAACAATACTTTTAAAGACAGTCATTAACGCATTAAATACCTTTAAACGTTTTCGCTGCTTTCGATACTAAATATACAACTGAAATTCCAATCTGTCAATGCTTTTTATGTATTTCAAGTAAAAAATAGTTGTTTTGCATAATCTTTATGCTTTTTTTTAAGCGTTTCATACAATCAAAAATGTATTTTTTATGACCTGAAATACATTTTTTGCCATTGTTGTAGTGAAAAGCAACAAGCATTTTCATTATTGCAAAACCATTTTGTCTAAAAAGTCTATAAAACGTTTAAGATAGTAAACTCTGCAAGAAAAAATTTACATATGCCAAATCGGGTCTTTGTTATATTTATAACGCAGAAAGTCGAAATAACCGCATAAAACCGCAGCTACCCGCTTTGCAATGCCGGCATAAGAACGCTTTTCAGTCACTACGCAAGGTTCACTTCCGCAAGGCATATCCGTTCATTTTTGATACATTTTATGAACGGATAAGCAGGTCATACCCTGTCTACGAAGCCTGCCTTGTGATAAGCCTTGGACACGATTTTTCTGGATATTTTAAACGCAGCTTCATCGCCCTTTGCAAAGCATTCCTCAAGGTATTTCTTATCTGCGATAAGGCGATCGAAGTTCTCACGAACGGGTCTGAGGTGGTCGGAAACAGCCTCTCCTACTGCCATTTTGAAGTCGCCGTAGCCCTTTCCGTCAAATTCACGCTCTATTTCCTCGTAATTCTTGCCCGTAACAACGGAATAAATGGTCATAAGGTTGTTTATGCCGTCCTTACCTTCGGCATAGCGCACAGCTGCGTCGCTGTCGGTAACGGCACGCTTGAATTTTCTGATAATAGTATCCTTGTCGTCAAGGATGTAGATGCAGCCGTTCTGATTTTCATCGGATTTGGACATTTTCTTTGTAGGCTCCGCAAGGGACATTATCTTTGCGCCCTTGGGAGGGATATAGCCGTCGGGCAGCTTGAAAAGCTCGCCGTAACGCTGATTGAAGCGCTGCGCAACGTTTCTTGTAAGCTCAAGATGCTGCTTCTGGTCAACGCCTACGGGTACAAGGTCTGCGTTGTAAGCAAGGATATCAGCCGCCATAAGTACGGGATAGGTAAAAAGTCCTGCGTTGATGTCGTCGGGGTGCTTTGCGGACTTATCCTTGAACTGGGTCATTCTGGAAAGTTCTCCGAACTGTGTGCTGCAGGCAAGGAGCCAGTTGAGCTGTGCGTGTGTGGGAACGTGAGACTGTATAAAAGCCACCGATCTATCGGGGTCAACGCCGCAGGCAATGATAGCTGCGTAAGCCTCCATAGTGTTTTTGCGCAGCTTTGCAGGATCCTGCTTAACGGTTATTGCATGCATATCGGCTATCATATAAAGACAGTCGTAATCGTTCTGGAGCTGCGCCCAGTTCTTTATTGCTCCCACATAATTTCCCAGCGTAAAAGCGCCGGAGGGCTGTATGCCGCTTAAAATCACCTTTTTCTTTTCATTTTCAGGCATAAAAGCACTTCCTTTCGATGCCGTCTTTCGGCATAATAATTTCAAAGATACTATATAATAAAATATGAACGGCTTAGCCAAACATTTCCTTTGACAGCTTGCCCAGAATTTCACAGCCTGTTACAAGCTGTTCGTCTGTCGGCGTGGAGAAGTTAAGTCTGAAGGAGTTTGTCTTGTCGCTTTCATTGATAAGGAACGCAGTTCCGGGAACTACGGCTACCTTGTACTTTTCAACGGCAGTTTTGCAGAAGGACATCATATCGCAGCCGTCGGGAAGTGTCGCCCAGATGAACAGACCGCCTTCGGGACGGGTAACGGTTATCTTCTTTGAGAAATTCTTGTCTATCTCGGAAAGCATAAGTCCGCACTTATGGCGGTAAATTCCCCTTATTTCCTTAAGGTGAGCGTCCATATCGTAATTTCTCAGGTACTCGTCACAGATTATCTGAGCCATAATGTTGGTATGAACGTCGGAGACCTGCTTGCAGACAACTATTTTCTGTATAACAGGCTTGGGAGCGGAAACAAAGCCCACTCTCAGACCGGGAGCAAGGGTCTTGGAGAAGGTGCCGGAGTAAATAACAATGCCGTCCTTGTCCATGGATTTTATGGAAGGTATGTCCTCCCCTGCGAATCTTATGTCGCCGTAGGGGTTGTCCTCAAGTATCATTACGCCGTACTTCTTGGCAAGAGCGTAAATTGCCTTTCTCTTTTCAAGGGAGGTGCAAAGACCTGTGGGGTTCTGGAAGTTGGGGATAGTGTAGATAAGCTTGGGCTTCTTGGCATTTTTAAGAGCCGCTTCCAGCTTTTCAAGGTTCATGCCGTCTTCATCCATTTCAACGCCTACAAGGTCAACGTTGTAGGATTTGAAAGCGTTGAGGCTGCCGATAAAGGAGGGAGCTTCGCAGATAAGTGTGTCGCCCTCGTTGAGCATCACCTTGCAGGAAAGCTCGTTAGCCTGCTGTGCGCCGGAGGTGATGATAAGCTCATCGGCATCGGGGTCAAAGCAGCCCTGAGCGGAAATGCGCTTTTTAACGCTTTCTCTGAGAGGTGTATAGCCCTCGGTGATGCTGTACTGGAGTGCAGCAACGGGGTTTGTTTCAAGCAGCTTTGAGGTTATTTCCTTTATTGCGTTAACAGGGAACGCTTCGGGAGCGGGATTTCCTGCGGCAAGAGAAATTACTTCGGGGTCGGCTGTGAATTTAAGTATCTCACGGATAGCCGACGGCTGAAGCCCGGTAACTTTATCGGAAAACTCGTAATTCATATTAACCATCCTTTCTGAGTTTTGTGCTTTTCACAAGAAAATTTTCGGCGGCAGCCGAAAAAGCAAAACTCGCAGTTTGATTTTATCAAACTTCACGCCTTTCAAGATTTATCAAAAAGTAATACTTTAGTATTATATCACAATAATCGGAAAAAGGCAATATTTTTTATTTCTGCACCAAATTATTTTGCACATCAACAGCGTACGACCCGTAATTTACGGAAAAATAAAAGCGAAAGGATATTAATTTATGAAAAAACAGAATTTTATACAGGGTTCTCTTATCCTTATAGCCTCCGCCGCCGTTTCAAAGGTCATAGGCGCAATTTTCCGCATTCCCCTTGCAAATATGCTTGGCGGAACGGGAATGGGGTATTTCTCCTCCGCTTACGGCGTTTTTATGACGATTTACGCAGTTTCCGTCACGGGTCTGCCCGTTGCGGCGGCAAAGCTGACGGCAGAGCGCTCCGCTTTGGAGGATGAAGCAGGCATATGCAAGGTCAGACGGACGGCGCTGCTGCTCTGCTCTCTGGGCGGACTGGCTTTTACGCTGCTTATGCTTGCCCTTGCTTACCCCTTCTGCGCATTTGTGGGAAAAAGTCCACGGGCGGTGCTGTCCGTTGCGGCAATTGCGCCCTCGGTGCTGTTCGCCTGCATAACAGCCGTTTACCGCGGCTGCTTCGAGGGGCGGCGGAATATGTACCCCACGGCAGTTTCCCAAGTCATAGAAGCGGCGGTGAAGCTTATTTCGGGACTTGCCCTGTGCTATGCCGTGCTTAACAGTCCCGACGGCTTTTTTATTTCCGCTCTGAGCATAGTAAAACGCATCTTCCCCTTTGAAAGCATAAGGGCAATGACCGCCGGGGACCTTGTAATGCCCCTTGCCGCCGCAGCTGCAGTATTCGGCGTTACTGTCTCTTCCGCCGCAGGAACGGCAGCTGTGGTGCTGTGGGGACTTAAAGACAGAAAATCCGCACCTGCCGCAAAAAGCTCCGAAAGCACCAAGGAGGTCGCCTCACAGCTTATCTCGGTCATAATCCCGGTTGCCTTAGGTTCTCTTGTGACCAACCTTACCTCCCTTATCGACCTTGCCACTATAGTCGGTTCGCTTGGAAAAGCCGTTGCCGCCGCTCCCGAGTATTTCTCGGAGTACATAACCGGCGGCGTATCTCCCTCCGACCTGCCAAACTTCTTCTTCGGCAGCTTCACGGGGCTTGCGGTAACGGTGTTCAACCTTATCCCGTCCTTTACAAATATGTTCGGCAAGGGCGCTGTGCCTGCGGTTGCGGAGGGTTTCGCCGCCGGTGACAAGGCGCTTGTAAAGCAGTCGGCGATGAACGTTATTTTCACCTCCGCATTTATCGCCGTTCCTTCGGGCATAGGCATATCCGTTCTTGCGCCGCAGATACTTGACCTGCTGTTCCCATCAAGAAGCCTTGAGACCTCGGTGTGTGTTCTGCCGTTAAGAGTTCTTGGAGCAGGGGTAATATTCCTGTCGGTATCGTCGGTGCTGTTCGCCGTGCTTCAGGCGGCGGGAAAAGGCAGCGCACCAGTTAAGATAATGCTGTGGGGCGTTGGATTAAAGCTGGCAGGAAACCTTGCCCTTGTTGCCGTGCCGAAGGTAAACGTAACGGGGGCGGCGTTTTCCACATCGTTATGCTATCTGCTGATAATGCTGCTTTCCATAAGCGCTGCGTCAAAATGCACGGGAATAAATGTAAAAGAGGTATACAAACTACTTTCCAAGCTGGCTTTCTGCGGCAGCCTGTGCGGAGCGGCGGCTTTTCTTACCGAAAATATACTTTCAAAAACCCGGGACAGCGCTTTCACCCTGCTTATTTCCGTCCCTGTAGGGGCATTATTTTACATAATAAGCACACATTTAACGGGCGTTTTAACCAAATCTACGTTAAAATTGCTGATTTGCTGAAATTTTTTCAAAAAACTCTTGAAAAAAACAGAATAATCGGTTAATATATTAAATGCACGGTATTTACCAAAGGACCTTTCCGCAGAAATGAGGATAAAATAAGGATAAAATATGGATTTTGAATTCAAAAGAAGATACGATATAAACGATATGCTTGAAATAATGCGTATTCTCCGTTCGGAAAACGGCTGTCCTTGGGACAGGGAGCAGGATCACCACTCCATACGCAAGGACTTTATCGAAGAGACCTACGAGGCTGTTGAAGCTATCGACCTTGAGGATACGGAGCTGCTCAGAGAAGAACTGGGAGATGTTCTTCTGCAGGTGGTCTTTCATTCAAGGATAGAAGAGGAAAAGGGCAGCTTTGATTTTGGCGATGTTGTTAACGAGGTCTGCCAAAAGCTGATAATACGTCACCCCCACGTTTTCGGTGATGTTAAGGTAAACGGCAGCGGAGAAGTTCTTGCCAACTGGAACAATATCAAGCAGGAAACAAAGGGTCAGGAGACCTATACCGAAACCCTTGAAAGCGTTTGCTCCGCACTTCCGGCTCTTATGAGGGCGCAGAAGATAGGAACAAGGGCAAAGCGTGCAGGAATGGACTTCAAGGACGTTTCTTCCGCAATAGAAGCTCTTGAAAGCGAAGTCGCCGAGCTTAAAAAGGCGGTTTCGGAAAACAGCAATATCGAAGAGGAAATAGGCGATGTTCTTTTCTCGGCGGTAAACGCTGCAAGGCTCTGCGGATTTGACGCAGAAGAGGCTCTTACAAAGTCTTCTGACAAATTTATAAGCCGTTTCCGCAAAACGGAAGATATGGTACGGTTCGATGGGATAGATATGAAATCCCTGGACATAGATAAGCTTGACGCTTATTGGCAGAAAGCTAAAAATCAATAACAATGGCGAAATGCCATAAAATTTATGGAGGTAGAAACATTATGACAAAGGCAGATTTAATCAACGCTATCGCCGAAAAGGCAGATTTTTCCAAGAAGGATTCTGAAAAGGCTCTCAACGCTGTAATCGGTTCAATTTCTGACGCTCTTGTAAAGGGTGACAAGGTTCAGATCGTTGGCTTCGGTACATTTGAAGTTCGTGAAAGAGCTGCAAAGGAAGCTACCAACCCCAGAACAAAGGAAAAGATCATGGTTCCTGCAAAGAAGGCTCCCGCATTCAAGGCAGGCAAGGCTCTCAAGGACGCAGTAGACGCTGCCAAGTAATTTCCAAAGACTTTTTTTGGGCGGCCGGCTCTTTCGGGAGCAGGGCTGCCTTTTGTTTTACAAGGAAAGGATGATAGTAAATGCGGCTTGACAAATATTTAAAGGTCACAAGGCTCATAAAAAGAAGAACGGTTGCAAACGAAGCCTGTGATGCAGACAAGGTCCTGGTAAACGGCAAAGCTGCCAGAGCCTCATACGATGTTAAGGTTGGCGATATAATCGAGATAAATATGGGACAGCGTCCACTTAAGGTGAAGGTGCTGAACGTTACCGAGTACGCCACAAAGGAAAACGCAGCCGACAACTATATTGTTGTGGAGGACTGAGCATGGGACCATTCGAATACAAAGTTATCCGCATTGACGGCGATTATGCCCACCTGCTCAGGACAGACAACGGCGGCGACGAGACCATAACCGTTGCCATGGCGCTGCTCCCCGACGGCATAGACGAAGGCACTATGCTGCTGTGGGAAAATCTTGAATACAGCATTATATGAATGTGAAAAGTGGAAAGTTGAAAGTGGAATTGTTTTAAATTCGGAATTATGGTATCGCCTTCGGCGATGTTATTTTGATATTTCTCTGTGGGGGCGGCTATCATCAGCAGCCCCCTTTTCATATATCCGCCCCGAACATTTCCGAGAGCAGCCGTTTTCCCGTTTTTGTGGAGAACAGCTTTTTTCCTGCGATCCTGACCGCTTCGGCGGATAAGCCGTCCTCGTATGCGTTGACAAGAAAATCCGCTTCAAGAAGTATCTGCCACTCCGAACGGTCAACGCCCTCGTAGGTGTGGTGATGTGCGATAAGGAAGCAGACCTGCTCAGTAAAGCTATCCTCCGCTCCAAGCTGTGAAAGCAGCTCCTTTGCAACGGGAACGCCCTCTGTTTCCTGATATTTTCCCGAGCAGGAGCCGTATTTCTTCTCACAATTGTGTATACCTATATCGTGAAGCACCGCAGCAGCTTCAAGGACGCCCAGCCTTTCGCCCTCAAGTCCCTCCCCTACTCCTATAAGCCTTGCAAGGGAATGTACCTTGATGAAATGCTGTATGCGCTTAGGGTCGCCCTTATCGTATTCAATTGCGCTCATTGTCAAACTTGTTATATCCACCATAATAACCTCCGAAAAAACAAACGGATATTAAGAACCCGTCTTCATTGATCGGTCTTAATATCCGTTTAAAATTTTTATCAAACAGAAGCCACAAACTTATTAAATGCAGCAATGCCTTCTTCCGTGCGCTTGAACACGCCTGCGTGCTCCAGTACCTTTGCAAAGACCTTTCCTATCTCCGCCTTGATAACGTCATTTACATTATCGGGAGTAATGTCGCTCTTAGGTGCAAATTCTTCCGCCCAATCTGCGTGTTTTTCAAGCACAGGGTCGCTGCGTACAGCGCTTACACCCTTGTTAACAAGGGTATCGGCAAGCAGCTCCATTTCCCCTTTAAGCCTTGCAGGAAGCACCGCAAGACCCATTACCTCGATAAGTCCGATATTTTCCTTCTTTATATGGTGAAGCTCTGCGTGGGGGTGATAAACGCCCAGAGGATGCTCCTCGGTAGTGATGTTATTGCGCAGAACAAGGTCAAGCTCAAAGTTGTTTCCACGCTTTCTTGCAATGGGAGTAATAGTGTTGTGGGGCGTACCGTCTGTTTCGGCAAAAATAAATGCGCTTTCGTCGGTGTAGCTTCTCCATGTGGTAAGTATCTTATCTCCAAGCTCCACAAGGCGCTCATAATCGGGGCAGCTGAGCCTTATTACCGACATAGGCCACTTTACCCTGCCTGCCTTAACGTCCTCAAAGCCCTTGAACACGAAGGTCTCCTCAACGGAAGCATTTTCCATGGCAAAGGTATAGTGTCCGCCCTGAAAATGCTCATGAGTAAGTATTGAACCGCCAACAATAGGCAGGTCGGCATTTGAACCTACAAAATAATGAGGGAACTGCTCCACGAAATCAAACAGCTTAACAAAGGCAGAGCGGTCTATCTTCATAGGCGTATGGCAGCAGTTGAAAACGATGCAGTGCTCATTGTAATAAACGTAGGGAGAATACTGAAGTCCCCAGCGTTCACCGTTTATCTTAACGGGGATAATGCGGTGGTTTTCTCTTGCAGGGTGGTTAACACGGCCTGCGTAGCCCACATTTTCTTCGCAGAGCTGGCACTTGGGGTAAGCGCTCTGCTTTGCGTTAAGAGCGGCAGCAATAGCCTTGGGATCCTTTTCCGGCTTGGAAAGATTTATGGTAACGTCAAGGGTGCCGTATTCCGTTTCGGCAGTCCATTTAACGTCCTTTGCAATACGATAGCGGCGGATATAATCGGTATCGCAGCTGAATTTATAGTAAAAATCCGTAGCGGCTTCGGGTGACTTTTCACGGTATATCTGACGGAACCTGTTAATGACCTCCGAGGGACGGGGCGTAAGGCAGCCCATAATATCCGTATCGAACAGGTCACGGTAAACTATGCTGTCCTCAATGATGCCCTTCTCAACGGCGTAATCGAGGATGTCCTTAAGCACGGGTTCAAGCTCAACGTCAGCAAAATTTTCTTCGGGGGGATCGTATTCGTCAAGACCCAGCTTGTGTATAATTGAATTTGCTGCGTATATCCTGTCCTCCGCTGTAATAAGGTTATTTTCAAGACCGTAGCAAATCAGCTTGCGCACTGCGGTATCGATTTTTCCCGACATAAATTATGACCATCCTTTCGGAAATATTTTTATATGAAATATGTGCATATTATAGCACTTTTAGGCAAAAATTGCAAGCAGGTTTTATTTTCCGTCATAAAACACCCTGTAATTTTTCTCCGAATGGGAATAAACGCTCATCACAAGACCTATACATATAAACATACTTACCATAGATGTTCCGCCCTGGCTTACAAAGGGCAGCGGAACGCCTATTACAGGCATTACAACGAGCACCATTCCTATATTTAGCACGCAATGGATAAATATCATGGCAAAAACGCCCACGCATATATTTCTGCCCAGGCAGTCCTTTGCGATACGGCTGTCGGCGGCTATTTTAAGGCATACATAGGTAAGCACCGCAACAAGGGCAATGCAGCCGATAAAGCCGAAGCACTGTCCCACATAGGTGAAAATAAAGTCGTTCTGGACGTAAGGCACGCTTACATAGCTGTCCGCATGAAGTCCCTTGCCGAAAAGCTGTCCCGAACCGAGAGCGAGCCTGCCCCAGTACTGCTGGTAAAAAATATCGGCATATTCGGGGTCGCTCATGGGGTCATCAATGAAAAGCACAACAAAACGCCGCTTCTGGTGGGGCTGCATGACCTTTTCCCATATGAACCATACCGCAAAGGGCAAAGCGCACAAAACAGGGAAAATATACTTCCACGAAAGTCCTGCGGCAAATATCATGCAGGCGAAAATAACGAAGAAAACTATTGCCGTTCCGTCGTCCCCCTGCAGCACGATGATAAGCGTTGGTATTGCTCCGTGTATGCAAAGCAGCATAACGTTGACAAAGTGGTTGAGCTTGTCCTTGACCTTATCAAGATGTATGGCAAAGGTCATAATAAAGGCTATCTTCAGCACCTCAGACGGCTGAAATGTGGTAAAGCCCAGATTGAGCCACGCCTTGTCATCGGCGCTTGCATTTGGCTGATAGCCGAGAGAAGTAAAGGTCAGCAGCGTAAGCCCTATGGCCGCAGGAGCGTACAGAAACCACAGCTTCGTGAACCAGTGGTAATCAAGTCCCGACATTATAAGAGCGATAACAGCACCTATACAAAGGCAGATAAACTGCATATAGTACATACTCGGTTCCTTGGACGTTACGCCGTTATCAACAAGAGAATACATCAGCACGACGGACAGGGCGGAAAGACCGCACACGGCAATAAAAAGCCCCTTGTCCAGCTTGCGGAAATAGCGGATAACTGCGCTGAAAACAGTTTTAAGCATAAATATCCTTTCAAAATGTCAATTGTAAAAAAATAACCGATAATTGTATTATACACCAACATTCCGCAGGTTTCAATAGTTCGCAGCATAATCTTCACAGCTTTTTTTCACCTATCCCCGTTTTTTTCATAAAATAAAGCATGAGCAGCGAAAAAAGCCGTGCCGGCACGCAGCTTTCGTCTGCAAATAGTATGAATTTATATTATGGAGCTGATGAATATGAGTCTTAACACCTATTTTCTCGGCGGAAACACCCCCGGCGGCTTCCGTTCCGCCTTTGACGACGTTATTGACAACACGGACTATTATACATACATTATAAAAGGCGGTCCGGGAACAGGAAAATCCTCCCTTATGAAAAAAATACTTGCCGCCTTTCCCGATGAAGACAGAGAACTGTACATATGCTCCTCCGACCCCGATTCCGCCGACGCCGTTGTTCTTAAAGAGCACAAGGTCATAGTCGTTGACGGCACAGCTCCCCACGTTTACGACCCCGAGTACCCCGGAGCCGTTCAGGAGATAGTGAACCTTGGCGACTGCTGGGACAGTGAAAGGCTGCGCTCGGAAAAGGAGTGGGTTATCGCCGCAGCAAAGGGTTACAAGCAGTACCATACACGCTGCCGCCGCTGTCTTGCCGCTGCCGCTTCCGTTATAGGCGATACTTCCCAAATAGCCGAGGCTGCCCTTAACTACAGCAAGCTGGACGGCTTCATATCCCGTCTTTCCGCAAAGCTGCTGACCCAAAAGCCCGTTGGCGAAGGAAAAACGGTGCTGCGCCGCATTTCGGCTGTAACGCCCAAGGGCTGCATGACCCTTATTCCCGAAAATGATACTGTTTATCTGCTCAACGACAGCTATTTTGCAGGCACGGACTATTTTCTCCGCAGCTTTGCCGAAAAAGCCGTTAGGAAAGGTCTTACTGCGGAAATAAGCGTAAGCGCACTGCATGAGGATGAATTTTTTGAGCATCTGCGCATACCGGAACTGAACATTTCCTTTATTTCTTCAAACCCCGTAAGCAAGATAAGCCTTGAAGAAAAAATACCCGTTAATTTTATGCGTTTTTACAGCAAAGAAATCCTTTCGGCAAAAAAGGCACGGCTTAAATTCAACGCCGCAGCTGCTTCGGAGCTTACGGAAGAGGCGGTAAAAGCCCTTGAAAACGCAAAAGCCGCCCACGACAAGCTTGAAGAATTTTACATTGACGCAGTTGACTTCGGCAAAACGGAAAAAATATGCGAAAAACTTATCGCAGAAATAAAGTCCGCAGAAAAAGCGGAAGAATAAAGCGCATTTTCCTGCACACAATATTTCCATAAATTATACGGAGGTAACAAAAATATGGAAATATTGCAGATAATCATAACCTCGATAGTATCGCTTATCGTGCTTTTCCTGCTTACCAAGCTAATGGGCAGCAAGCAGGTATCGCAGCTGAATATGTTCGACTACATTGTGGGCATCTCCATAGGCTCAATAGCGGCGGAGCTTGCCACCGACCTTGAAACGCCCGTTCATTCGGCAACGGCAATGATATGCTACGGAGTAATAGCCGCAGCCGTTTCCCTGCTGTCGGAGCGCTCGCTGAAGGTGAGAAAATTCATATCCGGCAAGCCGATCCTGCTTCTTGACAACGGAAAGCTCTTCCGCAAAAATATGAAAAAAGCACGGCTTGACCTGAGTGATTTTCTTATGCAGTGCCGTTCCCAGGGATATTTTGACATAAGCAAGATACAGACCGCAGTAATGGAATTCAACGGAAGGATAAGTATTCTGCCGGTAAGTACAGACAGACCCGTTACCCCCTCCGATACGGGACTTGCGCCTGAGCAGGAAAAAATGACTACGGCGGTAATAATGGACGGACATATAGACGAGAAAAACCTGAAAATAACGGGAAACAACGAGGTATGGCTGACGAAGCAGCTTCACGAGCAGGGATATAATAACCCGAAAGAGGTGTTTCTTGCAATGTGTGACGATAAGAATAAGCTGACGGTTTTCGAGATGAACTGATGCTGCGCAGGCTGTAAGCCGACAGCGAAGCGATATTGGGATTCCAAAGGGATTAGTCCCTTTGGCGAGGGTCGAGGGGCGAGGAGCCCCTTGTCGCTCTCCGCAGAGAGCGAAATCCCCAAAACTAAGACACAACGCAAAGCTGCGTTAAAACAAACAAAGTAAAAAATCAAAGGCGCAATTCACATAAAAAATCGGAACCGAGTAAAGTGTCATATGACATAAAACTTGTGGAACCGACTATGTGAATTGCGCCTATTTCTATCCCGTACAAACAAAGTCACCCTCGCAAGAAAATGTAAGGAGCGAAGCGACTAGCATTTTCCTGCGACACGGCAAAGTGGGGTGTTGTTATGCACACAAAACAGATAATTAACTGACAATGTGGTGCAACAAAAACGGGCGCACAATGTGCGCCCCTACAGAGAAAATGTGAAAAACGCCAAATTTGTGCGGAAAATCGGGACGGGAAATCCGTCCCCTACATAAATGGCAATGACAATTCCCACTATATAGCCAATTATTTCTGCTGCTTAGGCACGGTACCTGCATTAGAGGGAACGCTGCGCACAGCCTGTCTTGTTCTCTTTACATCGGCAAGGTTTGCCTGCAGAACAGTCTCCGACTGGAGCAGAACATCGTCGATATACTTGCTTGCGGCATTCCGTATATCCTTTGCCTTTGCCTGCGCCTGATTAAGTATCTCCACAGCCTGCTGTTTTGCCGCCTTGGTTATCTCGTCGTTGGAAACAATGACCTTCGCACGTTCCTCTGCACGGCGGACTATCTGATCAGCTTCCTTATTGGC
>JALEJQ010000003.1 GCA_022769565.1 Oscillospiraceae bacterium | reverse complement strand
CGTTGTAAAGGGCGCTCTTTCCACCAATACGACAGTTACGGCGGCAAACAAGAACGGCGTGACCGTAGACGACCTTATTGCGCTGCAGTCGGCTATTCCGAATGTATATCAGGCTAATGCGTGCTGGACGATGAATAATGCCACATTCCTGTCCATAAAGAAGCTCAAGGACAGCACCGGACAGTATATGCTTAATGCAAACACAGGCAATGTTTCCGGAGCATTTCCGTATATGATTCTCGGAAAGCCCGTGTATATCTCGGAGAATATGCCTGTTGCGGCAGCAGGCAAAAGATCTGTGCTTTACGGTGATTACAGCGGCCTCGGCGTTAATATGCGTCAGCAGATAGAAATGCAGGTGCTTAAAGAAAAGTACGCTACACAGCACGCTGTGGGCATTGTAGGTTGGTTTGAAGTTGACTGCAACGTTATCAATCACCAGAAGCTGGCGGCGCTTGTACACGAGGGTGAGGCTTAATGAAGCTCAGCGAAATAACCGCTGATGTTGTGTGTAGGTATCTCAGGCTTACCGATAATGACAGCGAGGACAAAGCGCTTATTGACGGGATAATGGAATCGGCAAGGGCGTATATCCTCAGCTATACAGGGCTTACAAATGAGGAGGCGGACAAAATAGCCGATTTTCAGTACGCTTTCCTCTGCTTATGCTCCGATATGTACAACACCAGGGATATGACGGTGCAGCAGGACAAGCTGAATCCCATTGCAAAGTGCATACTTGATATGCACCGCACAAACTGCATAGGTTAGGCGGCGGTAAAATGGTAAATTCAACGACACTTCGGGAAAAGATAACATTCCAGGTGCTTGACGATGAGGAACAATGGCAGGATCTTATAACTGTCTATGCTGCATTGTCGGGTCTGCGAAACTCGGAATACTGGGTAAATTACGCAGGCGGCAATGCGGAAGAATGTCTGAATATTTCCGTGCGGTACAACAAGCGGCTTATGGATATTATTCCTCAGAAGGGGCGTATCATTCACGGCGGTGTGATATATGAGCTTATCACGCCGCCCGATGATGTGCTTTTCAAGCATAGGGAGATAAAATTCAAGGCAAGGAGGCAGATAAGCTGATGGATATTGATTCGGTATTATCGGTGCTGAAAGAATGCTTCGGAGATATTCCGTGCAAGCGTGACGGCTTTATTTCTCTTCCGCCAAAAGCGCATTGTTTCGCTGTATGGCGCATTTCGCACCGCAGCGCAGACGGAGCGGACGGGTACAATATGTACTGGAATGTTACATATGAACTGCGCATTTTCTACCGTGATACAAAATCAGAGCCTGACCTTAAGCATGAACTTATGTTTGAGGACGGCATAAGGGAATGTTACGGCCTTGAAAGCGATTATGAATACGATGACAACGACAAGCTGTATGTTACCGTATATAAATTCAAGAATACAATTGATTTTCAGGAGGTATGATCATGTTTGAAAAGAAAGAATATACTCTCGGAAGCGGTCACCTGCACGTTGAAGTGTGTAACGCCGCAACATTCGATCCCGACACCTTCGACTGGGATAAATTTTTCGGAAGCGAAGAAAATCTCCTCGGAAGAATAAAGGGCGGCGCTAAGTTTGAATACTCCACCGAAAAATACGAGGATGAGGACGACCTTGGCTATGTAAAGATAAGCGAAATCACAAAGGAAAATGTAAAGCTCACCTCGGGAGTTATGACCTGGAACGGCTATACGCTTGAAACGCTTTGCTCTACTGCAAGAGTTACTCCCAATGAAGACGGCTCTTACAGGGTAAAGATAGGCGGTCTTGGCAATCAGAACGATAAGAACTACATTATCGGCTTTGAGCATAAGAGCAAGAAGCTCCGTGTTATCATTGTCGGCAAAAATACGGAAGGCTTTTCCTTTGACTTTACGCAGGACAAGGCAACCGTTATCGACTGCGTATTTACTGCGGAAGCGGCAGACAGCGAGGGTACGCTTATCATTATTGACGACCTGAGAAAGAAGACTGCGGAAGCATCTGCAAGCAGCACCGCCGAAGCCGAAAATACGGGGGCATAATGATAAATGCTTAATCTCGGGCTGAAAAGCATCAATATACAGCTTATGTGCGGAAGGGTGGACGTTCCTGTCTGCACAAAGGCTGTATGGGATATGCTTAAAACTTATGACGGTTCGGACAAAGCGGCGTGTATAATGAGCGGTATGCTGCAGGTCGGTGTACCGCTTGATATATGCGACAAGAAGCTGCTTGTTGCCGTATATACCGAATCCCTTAAGCACATACGGGAGCAGACAGGGCTTGAAGTGCCTTATTATCCGGGCAAAACAAACAATGACGATGAAGTAAAATATACCGCATACACCGTTTCAGACAAGCTGGTAGCCGATTATGCCAATATGAGCATATATGATATTGATAAAATATCTATCCTCGATTACTGGCTCCTTGAGCGTGACGCTTTTATTGCGGCGCTTTCCAAGACCAAGGAGGGCAGAGAATACCTTAACAACGCATACAGGATAAAGCAAACCGAAGCCGACGAAGATCTTGAACTGTAAGGAAGTGAAGTACATATGCAGATAGAACTCAGAAATGACCGTGTTATCATAGACGGCTATGTAAACGCTGTGGGACGTGACAGCCGCCCAATTCGCTGTCAGACAGGCGATTTTGTTGAGCAGGTAGAGCCGGGAGTATTCCGCAAGGCACTTTCAAGAGCAAAAAACGTTGAACTGCTGCTTAATCACAGGAAGGACAGAAGGCTCGGTTCCACAACCGACGGGAGCCTTACTCTTACCGAGGACAATATCGGGCTTCGTGCTCATGCGGAAGTAACCGATGCGGAGACCATACAGAAAGCACGAAACAATCAACTTACGGGCTGGTCTTTTGGTATGTATGTAAATGACAGCGAAATGGAACAGCGCAGCAATACCATTCCCAGGCGAAGGCTCAAGGATATTGATATTTTTGAGGTATCGGTAATTGACAACACAATGCTGCCCTGCTATGCAGGAACTTCCGTAGAATGTCGTGCGGAGGGTGAGGACGCTCTTCTGGAAACAAGAGCCTTTGACGACACCGTTGAAATTACCGAAAGTCTTTCCGCTGAATACTATTCGGAACGTGAAAAGCAGCTTGAACAGCTCCGTGCGGAGTGTCAATGGGCGGATGCGGAAAAGCGGCTGGAGGAATTGCGGTATAACCCTTATCACGACCCGACTAACGGTAGGTTTACAAGCTCTTCGGGCGGTAATGGCGGTTATCTTTTTGTTGGTAAGGGGCAGAAGGGTAATGGAATGTATGTTTTTGATAAAGAAAAAACTTCGTCAAATAAAAAATACCAAGGTATTTCTGTTGTAGGAACTGATGGAAAAACAAGAATGTATATTGAGCAAAAAGGCGGTTATTTTTCAATTAATTCAAATGGATTAACAGAAAGATTGTCGGATAATATGCAAAAAACAATAAAAGCCAAAGGGGGATTAAGCAAATTCTTCGGAGAAAAAGCCTCACCGATTAACGATGAAGACGTTGATGCTTTAAAAGAAAAATTCAATTCTCGACCAAGTATTGATTATGAACTTGGAAATCCGTTCAACGAACACGGTTGGGGAGCAAAAGCACGAAAAAATGTTTATAGACCCGGAAGAGCGGCAAGAGCGACTAATGAATCTGCATTCGATAAATATGGCTGAAATGATGAAAAAAGAGCCGAATGGAATGAAGTTGATCATCCGAGGAAAGACAATGGGCAATTTAATAATAAATACTTGAAAAAATCTGTCAGCGGTGGTACAATAGATATGAGAGAATGTACCGAGGGTATGAATTTTGACAGTAATGGTGACCTGTACGTCCCATACGATTCGGAAGGAAAAGAGTTTACTATGCCAAATTATTATATAAGCAATTATGGCAAAGTAATGAGCGAAATCAATGTTAAGTATGATAAATGCTATAAAAACAAAGAATTTTGTACGCATATATCAGACAGAACATATTATTTTGAAAATCACGGATATAATGAATATAACATTTACGATGTTGAGGAGGATTGATTTCTATGGTTGATACAGCAAAAGCAAAGGAATTGCAGGATTTGTTTGATAATCTTCCCGATACATATAAAGATTTTCAATCCGAAGTCAAACACATCATATCCCTTGATAAAAAAGGAAAAATTGACGGAAACAAGGTAATAGATGATTTGATTGCATATATCAGAAGTAACCCAACTGTCACAACAAGTGATGTTCTGAAAAAGGAGCTTGAGTATTACAAGCCGTGGGAAGACCCGGATAAAAACAGGCATTTATCAAAATAATATGTTATACCCGCTTTGCAGTTAAATGCAAGGCGGTTATTTTTATCTCTTCCCGTCCGAACTGTCCGTTTCGGGCGCTTTTTTTATGATATGATAAAACCAGAGGAAAAACATAAAATCGGGTGTGGAAAATGGATATAGAACAGATACCGGAAGCAATTATCGGCGATTTGAAGAAATACACGGAAGATGAATCCAAGAAGATAGCCGAGGCTGTAAAGGAATGTACCGAAGAAGCCTATAAGGATATAGAAAGAGATTCTCCTGTGCGGAAAAAAGTTCCGAAAAGCGGAGTTGTACTTGTCCGCGGAGTTGCAAAGGCAAATTATCAGCCCGGAAGCTATAAAAAAGGCTGGATGACCGTTGTTAAAAGCTATGAAAAAGGACGTGTACAGGGCTATGTACGCAACAAGACGAATTATCAGCTTACTCATTTACTGGAGCTTGGGCACAAGGCAAGGAACGGTTCAAACGTTGCTCCCATACCGCATATCGTAGAAAATCAGAACAAGGCTCGTGAAGAGCTTGACCGCAGGATCGAAA
>JALEJQ010000078.1 GCA_022769565.1 Oscillospiraceae bacterium | reverse complement strand
GATAAGGTCAGCGGTAACATTTCAGAAAGAAACTTCAAGCAGCTTTCCGCCAAGTATGAAGCCGAGCAGATAACCCTTGAAAATCAGATAGGCGAACTTGAAGAAAAAATCCGCAGCAGCAAGGCTGCTACGGAAAACGTGGATACTTTTGTTAATCTTATCAAGGATTACAGCCTTATCACCGAGCTTAACTCCGCTATCCTGCACACCCTCATTGAAAAAATCGTTGTTCACGAGGCCGAAGTGATAGACGGTGAAAAAGCTCAGAAAATCGAGATTTACTACAAGTTTGTGGGCAGGATTTAATGCCCGATTTATTAGAAAGAAGATGTTCCTTTTGGAATGTTCAACATCTGAGGGTCACGGCGGAAGAAGGGCATGGCGGTGTTTGAAAAGAGCAGATAACGGTTTTCCGGAAGCTCCTTGAATATCTCCTCGTCAATGCTTGTAAGGTTTATAAACTCAATATCCGTGCTTCCCACAAGGCTGCTGAAATGATTGGAAAAAAGCCTTCGGACGCTGCCCGTCATATCAAGGCAGAGGGATGCGGATATGGCGCAGAGAAATATGCAGAATACCAGCAGGAATGTCCTTCCGGGACGCTTGAAGATATTTTTTAAAGTATGCTTAAATATGATCCCCATTTCGGTTCATTTCCTCCTTTCTCACCATCTGCTTACTCTGTCTTCGGGAGCGATATACATTCCATCGCCCTCCTTGACGTCATAAAGCCTGTAAAAATCATCACAAGAGGAAACTACTGCGTTTACTCTTACTATCGCAGGGCTGTGTACGTCATATCTGAGCGCTTCAAGAGCGGTAATGTCGTTTTCCAGAGTACACCACAGAGCCGCATAGCTTTCAAGCACTTCTTTCTTTTCGTCATCGCCGGAAAATACCGACATAACGCACTCCACTCCGCCAAGGTCGGCGAAATTCTCGCCAAGGGTGTTTTCTCCGTCAACGTGGTAAACATCCATAATAGTGAATTTGCTGTAATACTCCTCGGTAAGCCGCATTTTTCCCTCAAAGGCAAGCCTGTCCGCTTCCGGGAGCCAGCGGGGGTCATAATTTCCCTCTGCGTCAAAGTCAATGCAGTTTGAATCGAATGCGTGGGACATCTCATGAGCAATAACTGTGCCGAGAGCGCCGTAATTCATTGCATCCGAGCGTTCAATATCAAAAAATGGAGGAAGAGTTATCCCCATTGGTATGGTAATAGTGTTGTTTGTGTCATAGCAGGCGTTTACGATATGCGGAGGCATACCTACTATATCGGAGCTGTATTCATCACCGATATGCGATAGAGAGCGCCTTGCTTTATCCGCATTGATATTTATGAGCGTCTGCAGCAGGTCGCTTCCGATAAGCGCCGCTCTGTCGGAATTGTCCGCATCATAAACGGGAGCGCCGATAAGGAACTTAAGGTTGCCCAGCTTTTTCTGCAGCAGCTCCCTTGTTCCCTCGGAAAGCCACTCTGCATTGCCGATAAGGTCATAGCAGGAACTGCGCAGATCCTCGCACATATTTTCAACAGCTTCAAGAACAGCCTCATCGGTATATCTCTTTGCATAAGCCTCGCCGATAATGTCGGGAAACTGCATACTCATCTCATCAATGATGAGTTTTTCACGGTTTGTCTTCGGCATAGAATAATATTTGTCACGCATATGCTTCATACTGTCGGGAAGAAAATAGCCGTATTGTGAAGCGAAGGACGCCTTAGCATAATCCTTAAGAGCAGTAAGTTCACCCTCGTTAAGCACACTGTTTACAGCTTCAAGCTGCTTCTTATCAAGAGTATAATAAACCTCGGGTATCGTTTCGGCACCCATAGCCTTCACAAACTCCGAAAAATCAAAGCCTGTGAATATGCCGTTCATTTCATCCGCCGTGACTTCTGTTATGTACTTAACGGGATTAGAGTCCTTCAGCACCTCAATATCGGTGTTCCGTGCCACAGCCATAGCAATGTTGACCATATCCTCGGCACGTTCTTCCGTTGTTTCCGCATCAACGCCCAAGGCTTTAAGGAAGCTTTCGTTAAACGACTTTAACGACAAAGCGGCAGCGGTACTCTTCATCATATTTTCAAAGCTGAAGCTGTTATAAACAGCAGCGCCTCCCGATACATATACGCCGTAATTCTTTGCGTCCAGCCTGTTCATATCGGTCTCAACGCTGAGCATGACCTCAACGCCGTAATCACGGTACAGTTCGGCGCAGACCATCATAAATCCGCTGATGTCCTGTGCTTCGTCTATCTCGGAAAAGACGTCGGAAAAGGCAGCCTCGGAGCTGTCGCAGGTGTTTTCAAACTCATTATAGTTAACGTATATATCGTGAATAAGCTGTTCGCAGCTTCCTGCGGAGAAGGCTTCATCGCTTTCGCCGATCTCCTTTATCATTGATTCTACACGCTCGTCAATGATGTCCTGAGTTTCATCAAAGGAACCGTCGGATGCTTTCCCGAAGCCTATCTCCATAGAATCCAGCCTGTCAAGGTTTATGAAGCCGTAGAAATCGTCCTTGGCATTTATCTCCGTAACGGGGGTCGCTTCGGTACTTGCCTGAGCTGCGGCGTCTGCATTATCAACCTCTTCCGTAACGGAAGCGCATCCCCCCAACAGCGACAATGCTATCAAAGCCGAAAGAACAGCATTACTGCGGCGAAGCCTGATTTTATCTGTCAAAATACTTCCTCCTTTTATTATATAAAATTAATGATTTAAATTTTAACAATATATTACCTATTGTACCATTTATTTTTAAATTGTCAACTATTATACTATACAAATAATTTGTCCGATAGACCCGGTATCATAATAAACTTTCTAAACTCTAAGGAAACGCTGATTAATACGTTTCATCCTTTTTTCAAAATGTCTATGTCAGAATGACATTAAAGACGGAAACTCGTACATTTCGGGGAACGGCGAAACGAACTCTGCGCCTTGCCCAATGACAACGCAGCAAAATTACCGGTGGTGTGGTATAGCTTTATAAGAAAAAGCTGCCGTACCACTCAATGATACGACAGCATTTTTTATTCCGAAACAAGCTCTCTTATTTCAACTTTTTTTATTTTGCCCGATGAAAGATATGCAAATACAAAAAAGCACAGGCAGATCATCAGAACGGGAAGTGAAGCGATGAAAACGTTGATTTTCGAATCAAAGCAGGTTATACCGATGTTTTTTAACAGCAGGCTCAGAAGTCTGTCCGAGAAGAAAGCCGAGAGAACTGCTCCCAATGCTCCGCCGATTACCGATATAATGAGAAATCTTATCGCAAAGCAGATACGAAGCCTGCCCGAGGTAAATCCCAGAGCCTTGTAAATTCCCGAATCACGCCTTTCACGTAAGAACGCCTTTGAGCAGACCATATGAACCGCCACAAGAGCGAACACAGCTGAAACGGAATAGATAACTCCGATAATAACGTCCATAAGGGTGTCGATAAGCCCCGTCATACTGTCGGAATAGCCGTCCTGCTCGGTCAGCTCCGCTTCAAGGATGTCGCCGTAATTCTCGTTCAGCATTTTTACGGTGCTGTCTGCAAGGCTGTCGTCGGAGAGAGTGATATACATAATACCCGGCGTAATATCGCACAGCTGTGAAGCCGCATCAAAGTTCATTGTAAAGCATCTTCCCAAGTCCTGTACCGACTGATAAAGTCCCGTTACCATATATTCGGCACTGCCTCCGCCATAGCTTACAGTCACCATATCGCCTACTTTTTTGCCTATCTCCTCCGAAACATTTTCCGTTATCATTATCTCATTATCGTAGACAGGTGCTCTGCCTTTGAGGACGTTTTTCAGAATATCGGGCTTGCTGTAAACCGTACAGCACATTTCCGTTTCGTCAATGGTCATATATGTCGTGCTTGAAAAAACAACAGAAGCATTTTTGTCGAGTTCTTTAATACTGCCTTCGGTTTTGGACATATCTGAAAGCTCAAAATGATTGTTTGGTTTTGCCTGCACCTGACCGTTAAGTGCGCCGAAGGCTTCGATCATGCTGTTTGCCGACATTCCGCCTGCAAGTATTGTTATGGTTATCATAAAGAATATCAGCAAAGCGGCAATAAGCGCTGTACCGATGTATGCTTTCGGGTGAGAGGTTATCTGACGAAATGCGATAAAAAGAGAAAGCGGCTTTTTCTCTATGGGAATATTTGCAGGACTGTCAAAATATATCTCCTCTGCGCCGCCCGATATTGCTCTAACGGGAGAGATCCTGCCGATTTTTTTGGAAACGATAATAATATAAACCGTACAGAGAAATATAATTCCCAATGAAACAAGCAGACATTTTCCCACAGAAATATTTGTGGATACCATTATTCCCATAATAGGCTGAAACAGCTTTCCGAGGACTTTTGTAAGGGGGAACGAAAATGCTATCCCCAACACGCCCCCGATCGCAAGTGCGCAGAAATACTGAATAATGTATATAAGCCTTATCTTGTTCTCGGTAAAGCCCTGCGCTTTTAAAATGCCAAGGCTCACATATTCCGTTTCAATGGTGGTCACAATGCTGTGGTTTATGGCTATCATTACAACAATTATCAGCAGGAGCACATATACGCACAGCATTTTTGTACCCGTTTCGGTGAAGATTGTTGTTATCTCGTCGCTGCTTTCCCTTGACTGTGTAAAGAGCGATCTGTCAACTACCTGACATTCACGGTTAAGCTCCTTTTTAAACTCTGTTACGGAAAGTCCGCTGCTTTCGGCTTGGAAAATATGTATTATTCTGCAAGGGAAAAGCAGGCTGAAGGCTGCATTTTCATCATCGGTATTTTCTGAGTATAGCCGTTCAAAATCATTTTCTGAAATGAAAAACTGCTTTATTCCGATAGACATTGAGCCTAAAAACGGATCCTCCGCAAATCCCTTGACGGTGAATTTTTCTTCTCCGTTTTTGGTGTTTATCATTATTTCCGAACCTATCTCACAGCCGTAAACGGTTTTCATTGCCGCAGGAACATAGACCTCTCCTTCCGACAGATCGTCGGGAGCTGTTTGAAAATCCATAAGCTTTTCATCAAAGACAGACAGCGAATTATCCCATTTCAGAAGAAAATACGGATTTTTTCCCTCACGTTCTCCTATCTTGTATGACAAAAACGCCATTGCCATTTCTTCACGAATGCGCTCGGTGTTTTCATTTTCCGAAAGGCTTTTCAGCATATCCTCGTCAAGCTCGCTTTCGTCGATAAACGCCGCAAGAGTTCCCGTATCGGCAGCCTTATGTGCACGTTCTATTCCGTCAAGCACATTATCATTGTTGCTGACCGTAACGGAAAATGACAGGGTTATCATCATCATAAGCAGGATAACACTTATGAATGCGCCCTTTTTGTGGCGGATATTTGCTTTTAGCAAGGTCAGAATTTCCATATCCTCACCTCACCATTCCATTGAGTTCAGCCATGCGCTGACCTGAGTTTCACGGCTTTTTTCGTCCTCTGCGGAGTATGGCGGCAGAGTCATATCACCGATGATCCTTCCGTCAGCGATATAGAGTATCCTTGATGCTCTGAGTGCGGCTCTCATATCGTGTGTAACCATCAATATGCTTTGTCCCGACCTGTTAAGCTCGGTGAGAAGATTTAAGACCTCCGTTGTATTCTTTCGGTTGAGAGCGCCTGTAGGTTCGTCCGCAAAAAGCAGCTTTGGCTCGTTTATGACCGCTCTTGCAATAGCGCATCTCTGCTGCTCGCCGCCCGAAACCTGTGACGGGAGATGTGATTTTATGTGGGAAATGCCCATCTGCTCAAGGAGCTTTTCGGTACGCTCTTTGACCTGTGCGGCGGACTTATTCTTGTTAAGATACCCCGGGACAGCGATATTTTCAAAAAGCGACAGATTGCTCACAAGGTGCATTTGCTGGAATATAAAGCCGAAATCGGTGTGACGAAGCCCTGCAAGACCCTTTTCGTTCATTTTAACAAGGTCTTTTTCACCGTAGATCACCTGTCCTGCGGTGGCTCTGTCCATTCCGCTCAAAGCGTATAAAAGCGTGGATTTACCCGAGCCGGAAGCACCCATTATGACGGTAAAATCCCCCTCGTAAAGCTCCATATCAACGTGGGATAAAATATGTATCTGACCGCCGTTATGGGCGAAGCTTTTGCAAAGTCCTTTTGCGGATAAAATCGTATTTTTCATATGTCAGTTCCTTTCTTCAAGTGATGATACTATTTTACTGCAAAAGTTATTAAGAAGTCCTTAAGAAATCGGTAAGCTTACGATCGCTTCAAGTCCGTCATTATGATTTTTCAGCAGAATATATCCGTCCATCTGCTCCGTGATATATTTTACAATGTAAAGTCCGAGACCCGAGCCTTGCTCGCTTCCACAGTTTTTGCCCCGATAAAATTTCTCGAAGATAAAGGGCATATCCTCATCGGGAATACCCTTGCCGAAGTCACGGAAATGTATCAGTACATTGCCGCCTGACAGCGTGATGAATACATCAATATCCGTTTTTGCATACTTCCGTGCGTTAACTATGAGATTTTCCGTTATCTGCATAAGTCTGTTTTTATCCGCATTCACCGCTGCGGTAAAATCCGGCTTTTGAAAATGAACATCGTTAAACTCCGCTGCGATCTCGGTAACCGCATTTTCAATAAATCCACAAAGCTCGAACCTTTCGGAGCTGATTTTCAGCTTGTCCATATCGGAAAGAGAATGTAAGAATAAATCGTTTGTAAGCCTTGATACCTCGTCGCATTTTTTCATAATAACGCCGATATATTTTTTTCGCTTTTCGGGAGTGCCGTCAAGATTTGCTTCAAGCCCCTCGGCGTATGCTCGTATAGAAGCTATCGGCGTTTTTATATCGTGGGACAGCGTTGCAATAACGGTCTTATTATTCTCGATAGCCTCCCGTTCACAGGAACGGGCTTTTTTTATCTCACGCCGCATACTGTCAAACGCCCACGTGAACTCACCGAAATAGTTGGAGCGTTCATAATCAAGAGGAATATCGAAATTTCCCTGTGATATTTTTTCCGCAAAGCCTTTCAGCTTGTCAAAGGGACGAAGTATGGCGAAATATACATAGATGAAGATCACAGCGCAAAATACGATACAAATACCGCACATTATAAAGATACCGATATTCACATTTGATACTGCCTCCGATGAGCGTATACTCTCGGACAGCTCCGCTGTTTTTTCGGGCAGCTTTTCATATTCGCCCTTTTTTACAAGCTGCTCTATCTCATTTACTGCTACAAGCTGCTCCGACCTGTTATCCTGCGGATCTGCCTGCTTTTCCGAAATATAAAATATACTTGCAGCAATGATAATCAGCACCGAAAACAGCACCGTTACAGAAACAAGTCTGCCCTTCATTCCTTCACCTCCAGCATATAGCCTACCTTGTAAACAGTCTTGATAAACTGCGGCTCGGCAGGTCTTTCCTCTAATTTTTCCCTCAGCCAGCGGATATGCACCGTAAGAGTTGACGGCTCAACCATAGAAAATGCTCCCCATACCTCCGACAGCAGCTTGTCCTTCGGGACAGCCGTATTTTTATGCTCGCAAAGATATGCAAGCAGGTCAAATTCACGGAGAGAAAGGGGCACATTTTCACCCTTTTTCGTGACTGTTCTTGCCGTTATGTTTACGGAGATATTTCCGAATTTCACTATCTTTTCTTTATCAGAAAATCCATAAGTCCGACGGATAAGAGCGTTTACTCGTGAGAGCAGTTCCTTCATTGAATAGGGTTTTGGAAGGTAATCATCGCCGCCGATGTCAAAGCCTGTGATACGGTCGGATTCACTTGTTCTTGCGCTGGCAAATATGACGGGAACGTCAGATACTCTGCGCAGCTCTCTGCAAAGCTCAAAGCCTGTGGTGTCGGGCAGATTTATGTCAAGCAGAATAAGATGATATGTATTTTTCGACAGAAGCTCAAAGGCTTTTTTGATGCTTTGAGTGCAGGTCACGCCGTAACCGTAGTTTTCAAGCATTTCGGATATTATAAAGGACAGATCTTCATCATCGTCGATTATCAGTATTTGTTTTTGCATATTCTGCTTGTATGATTATAGTTAAGAAAGCGCTGATTAATACGTTTCTGCCGTTTTTCAAAATATCTATGTCAGAATGACATTAAAGACGGGAACTCGTACATTTCGGGGAACGGCGAAACGATTGCTTCGACTTAATCAGCGTATCCTTATACTAATAACCAATTGTTCTATGGATAAAGACGGCGGATAGAATACGTCCGGTCAAGGAAAGCGGCCGCAGGCAGGCTGGTCTGTCGGTCAGCCCCTCTGTCACTTCGTGACACCTCCCCTCACAGGGGGAGATCACGCCTGTCAAAGGAGTTTGACGCAGAGTGGGCGTATTATAGCCGCCGTATTTTATCCATAGGTTAAATGGTTATTAGTATTAATTGCGTGTTATTTTTGTCAATATCTATTGCATTTTGTTGTTGGATATGATATAATGGATTATAAATTATAAAATAATAGCTATCTTACGTTGTGCCATTTAAGTAATTTAAGTGAATTCACTTGAATGGCATTTGTTGGGTCGAAATTAATCGTTACATATTATATCGATTGGTTTTTCGTTGTTTTATATGAAATTCATTCACTCAAAAAACAAATTAAGCATAAAAAAGGGGGTGGAAAATGGAGAAACGTTCTATTCCTAAAGCGACGCTCGGCCGTGTCCCCGTCTATTTAAGATATGTAAGGGGTCTTCCCGATGAAATCGATTCTACGATCTCAGCTACCAAAATAGCTCGCGGGGTATTTCTCGGTGAAGTTCAAGTGCGCAAGGATCTGGCTCTTATCAGCGGCCGCGGAAAACCAAGAGTCGGGTATGAGCGTGACAAACTGATATGCGATCTTGAAAATTGTCTTGGTTCTGAAAAGATGACCAACGCTATACTCGTGGGAGCAGGCAAGCTTGGAAGGGCGCTTCTTGATTACGACGGATTTGAAGAGTTCGGTGTCAAAATCGTCGCCGGTTTTGACTGCAACGATTCGATCCTGCAAACCGGCAAAAGCAAATCAATTTTACCAATTAAGGAAATTGAAGCATATTGCGCCGTTAACGACATTAAAATCGGCATAATTACCGTAGGTCAGGGCTCTGCCCAAGAGGTTTGCGACAGGCTCGTTGCTTGTGGAGTCAAGGCAATATGGAATTTCGCCCCCTGCACACTCCGTGTTCCGCCGAATGTTCTTTTGAAGCATGAAGAATTAGCGCTTTCGCTTGCCCATCTTAATTCTAAGATTTAAAACAGTTAAAACAGACCTTGTTGAAGAACTTTCATTTTGCCCGAAAAAACGGGCAAACGTTTATAAGTTAGTTATTATTAATAATACAGGAGGATCAATATGCAAAAGAAAGTTACAATCATAGGCGCAGGCTCCGTTGGTGCCACTACTGCATTCGCACTGCTTACCAGAGGTGCTGCATCCGAAGTCGTTCTTATCGACATCGACACCGAAAAGGCGAAGGGTGAAGCCCTTGACATCAAACAGGCAACGCCTTTTATCGGCAACTGTGACATTTATGCCGGAACCTATGAGGATGCGATCGGCTCTGACGTTGTGATCATCACCTCGGGAATCGGAAGAAAGCCCGGACAGAGCAGACTTGAACTGGTGCAGACCAACATTGGTATCATCAAACAGATATCAGCTGATATTGTAAAGGTCTGTCCGAATGCAATTTACATCATTGTTGCAAACCCTGTTGATATTCTTACATACGCATTCCTGAAATATACGGGACTGCCCAAAAATCAGGTTTTTGGCAGCGGAACGTCTCTTGACACCATTCGTCTGCGTACACGCCTTGCTGAGATCTACAACATAAACCAGCAGCAGGTCCATGCAAACGTTTTGGGTGAGCATGGTGATACCTCATTTGTTGCTTGGTCCAATGCAACCATCGCCGGTGTTCCCCTTTCCGAGTTCAAAGGCGCTATAGTATCTGCCGATTACACCCCGAGCGAATATACACGGGAAGATGTTGAGACCTATGTAAGAAAGTCCGGCGGCAACATTATTGCACGCAAAGGCTGCACCGTATACGGTATTGCTATGGCATCAACTCATATCGTTGATTCCTTCAGCGGAAGTGCGGATACAGCACTGACGGTTTCCTCTCTCCACGAGGGTGAATACGGAATATCAGATGTCTGCTTAAGCTCGCTTTCACTTGTTGACCATACAGGCGTTCGCTCTATAATAGTCCAGAATCTTGCCGATGATGAGATCGCAAAGCTTCATAAATCGGCAGAGGCACTTAAAGAGGTAATTAAAAACGTTAATTTTTAAGGTGAGAGCCAAAGATAAGGCTTGATATAAAAATACAACATTTAATTATAATGTTTTAATATAAGGAAGGATCAAAAAACTATGGACTATCGTATTGAACACGATTCTATGGGCGAAATGAAGGTACCTGCTGACCGTCTTTGGGCGGCGCAGACACAGAGAAGCCACGAAAACTTCGAGATCGGCGTAGGCATCGAGACTATGCCTGCCGAGATTATCCATGCTTTCGGCATACTTAAGAAGGCTGCTGCTATTACCAACAATAAGCTTCGCCCCGAAAAAATGACCGACGAAAAACTTGCGGCTATCACAGCAGCTTGCGATGAGGTTATTGCAGGTAAGCTCAATGACCATTTTCCGCTTGTTGTGTGGCAGACAGGCTCCGGAACTCAGTCGAATATGAACTCCAACGAGGTTATTGCAAACCGCGGTAATCAGATCGCAGGCAAGACCCTGCTCCACCCCAACGACGATTCAAATATGAGTCAGTCCTCTAACGATACATTCCCCACCGCAATGCACATTGCCGCAGTTCTCAGCCTTGAGGATAAGCTTATTCCTGCGGCTAAGGAACTTATTGCGACCTTCGTCAGACTTGAAGAAGAGAATGAGGGCATTGTTAAGAGCGGAAGAACACATCTTCAGGATGCGACCCCCATTAAGTTCAGCCAGGAGATCAGCGGATGGAGAGCCAGCCTTGAAAGAGATGTTGAGCTGATCGAGCGTGCAGTTGAGCCTCTGCGTGAGCTTGCTCTCGGAGGTACTGCGGTAGGTACAGGACTTAACGCTCCCAAGGGCTTTGACACCGGAGTTGCGGAAGAGGTTTCAAAGATCACCGGCAAGAAGTTCCTTACTGCTCCCAACAAGTTCCACGCACTCACATCCAAGGACGAGCTTGTTTTTGCTCACGGTGCCGTTAAGGCGCTTGCCTGCGATATGATGAAGATCGCAAACGATGTACGTTGGCTTGCATCGGGTCCCAGAGACGGTCTTGGCGAAATATTTATCCCCGAGAACGAGCCGGGCTCTTCCATTATGCCGGGTAAGGTAAACCCCACTCAGTGCGAGGCTGTTACTATGGTGGCAGTTCAGGTAATGGGCAACGATGTAGCGGTAACTATGGCGGCATCTCAGGGTAACTTTGAACTTAATGTATTTATGCCGGTCTGCATCTACAATTTCCTTCAGTCCGTAAGACTTCTTTCGGAGGCCATCGTTTCCTTTAACAAGAACTGTGCTGTAGGAATTAAGGCAAACCGTGAGAAGATGCATCACAATCTTTATAACTCTCTTATGCTCGTGACCGCACTTAATCCTTATATAGGTTATGAAAACGCCGCAAAGACTGCAAAGAAGGCGTTTAAAGATAACATTTCTCTTAAAGAAGCCTGCGTTGAGCTTGGTTTCTTGACAGCTGAAAAATTTGATGAGGTATTCCATCCTGAACAGATGGTATAAATCGGAGGTAATTTAATGAAAGTAAGTTATTTCCCCGGGTGCACCTTAAAAAACAAGGCAAAGGAGCTTGACCTTTACTCATACAGAGCTGCCGAGGCTCTTGGTGTTACCTTGGAAGAAATCGAAAACTGGCAGTGCTGCGGAGGCGTATTTACAACAGCCAAAAACGAGGTGGCTACAAAGCTTTCGTCCGTTCGTGCCCTTAAAGAGGCAAACGACAAGGCTCAGCCGCTCATAACGGTTTGTTCCGCCTGCCACAACGTTATCAAGCAAACCAATCACGCAATGCAGACGAATCCCGAGTTTGCGGCTAAAGTAAATCGTTATATGGCTGCCGATAAGGACTATAACGGCGAGGCCGAGGTATATCATTATCTTGAAATGCTTCGTGACATTGTCGGCTTTGACAAGGTCAAGGAAAAGGTCGTAAACAGCCTTAACGGAAAGAAGATCGCAGCATATTACGGCTGTCTTCTTCTCAGACCTAACAAGGTCATGCGTATGGATGACCCCGAAAATCCTACGATAATGGAGGATCTTATCCGTGCGCTTGGTGCAGAAGCTGTGGTATATGCAAGAAGAAACGAGTGCTGCGGCGGATACATTTCAGTCGAGAATCCCGATACGGCAAAGAAAAACGCTTTGGCTGTCATCGAAAATGCCAAGGCTGCAGGAGCTGAAATGATCATCACTGCCTGTCCATTGTGCAAGTTTAATCTTGAAAAGTGCGGCACAGATATGCCCATCGTATATTTCACCGAGCTTCTTGCCGAGGCTCTCGGTGTAAAGGAGGATACCAATGGAAAATAATAAGTATCTTCGTGAAGAAATTATAAGAATGAGCGGCGTCAACACAAGTAAGTGTATGAAGTGCGGAAAATGCTCTGCAACTTGCCCCGCTTATGACGAAATGGAATATCATCCGCATCAGTTTGTGGGTATGGTTGAAACAGGTGACATTGAGCCGCTTCTTAATTCGGAGTCGCTTTATAAATGCCTGTCCTGTTTTGCGTGCGTTGACAGATGCCCCAGAGGCGTTGAGCCTGCAAAGGTGGTCGAGGCAGTCCGCCTTACCGCAATAAGACAGCAGGGAAATAACCGAATGACCGCAAACGATGTGCCTGCTATTGTTGATGATGATACTCCACAGCAGCTTCTTGTAAGCGCATTCAGAAAATATACAAAGTAAAGGAGGAAAGGACAAATGCAAAGAGTTGGTGTTTTTGTATGTTGGTGCGGAAGCAATATCGCCGGTACAGTCGACGTAGCAGCGGTTTCCGAGGCTCTTAAGAACGAGCCGGGCGTAGTCTTTTCCACCAATTATCAATATATGTGCTCTCAGGCAGGTCAGGATATAATCAAGAATGCTATTCATGAGCACAATCTTACGGGTATTGTTGTATGCTCGTGCTCCCCAAGAATGCACGAGGCTACTTTCCGTAAAACGGCTGCGGCGGCAGGTCTTAATTCTTATATGGTCGAGATCGCCAATATCCGTGAACAGTGTTCCTGGGTACATAAGGATATGATGACCGGAACTGAAAAGGCAATTATTCTCGGTAAGGCGGCTATTGCAAAGGTCAACCTCAATGCGCCCCTTACTCCGGGCGAATCCCCTGTAACTAAGCGTGCGCTCGTTATCGGAGGCGGCATTGCAGGTATTCAGACTGCGCTTGATATTGCCGAGGCAGGTTTCCCCGTTGATATTGTAGAGAAAAAGCCTACAATAGGCGGTAAAATGGCTCAGCTTGATAAGACCTTCCCTACCCTTGACTGTGCTGCTTGTATTCTTACACCTAAAATGGTTGACGTTGCGCAGAATGATAAGATCCGTATCTTCTCATACAGCGAAGTTACAGATGTACAGGGCTTTGTAGGTAACTTTGACGTTAAGATAACGAAAAAGGCAAGATATGTCAAGGAGGACGTCTGCACGGGCTGCGGTGCTTGTGTTGAGAAATGTCCTATGAAGAAGGTTCCTAACGAGTTCAACCTCGGTATGGATAATCGTCACGCTATTTACATTCCCTTTGCACAGGCTGTGCCGAAGGTAGCAACCATTGACCCGAATGCCTGCAATATGCTTAAAAACGGCAAGTGCGGCGTTTGTGCCAAGGTTTGTGCGGCAGGTGCTATCGATTATACTCAGAAGGACGAAATTATTGAGGAAAAGTACGGTGCGATCGTAGTTGCAACAGGCTTCAATCCTATAAGCATGGAAAAGTTCGATGAGTTTGCATACAGCCAGTCAAAGGATGTAATAACTTCTCTTGAATTTGAGCGTCTCACCAATGCGGCAGGTCCTACAGCGGGTAAGCTGCTTCGTCCTTCAGACGGAAAGCACCCCCATACTATTGTTTTTGTTCAGTGTGTCGGCTCACGCTGCGAATCCTGTGCCGAAAAGGGCAAGGAGTACTGTTCAAAGATCTGTTGTATGTACACCGCAAAGCATGCGATGCTCACGCGTGATAAATATCCCGATACCGAGGTTTATGTTTTCTATATCGACGTAAGAACTCCCGGCAAAAACTTTGACGAGTTCTATCGCCGTGCAGTAGAGGAATACGGTGTTAAGTATGTTAAGGGTATGGTAGGCAAGGTCGTTCCCGAGGGTGACAAGCTCAAGGTCCAGGCCTCCGACCTGATCGCCAACAAGCAGCTGCATATTGATGCCGACCTTGTCGTTCTGGCAGCGGCTATTGAGCCTGATAAGTCTGCTCGTCCTCTTGCGACTATGCTTACCGCAAGTATGGATACCAACGACTTCTTTACAGAAGCACATCCGAAGCTTCGTCCCGTAGAAAGCCCTACAGCAGGTGTGTTCCTCTCGGGTGCTTGTCAGGGACCTAAGGATATTCCCGAAACCGTATCTCAGGCAAGTGCAGCGGCTGCAAAGGTCATAGGACTTCTCGTTAAGGATAAGCTCACGGGCAATCCTTGCGTTGCAAGCTCCAATGAGATGATGTGCAACGGCTGTTCGAGCTGTGAAAGAGTATGTCCTTACGGAGCTATTTCTTATGTCGATAAGGAATTCCGTATGCCTGACAGAACAACAAGGATAAGAAGGGTAGCTTCCGTAAATCCTGCAGTTTGCCAGGGTTGCGGCGCTTGTACCGTTGCCTGTCCTTCCGGTGCTATGGATCTTAACGGATTCAAGAATAATCAAATTATGGCGGAGGTTGACGCAATATGCAAGTAAATGAATATAAACCTTTAATAGTTGCGTTTTGCTGCAACTGGTGTTCATACGCAGGTGCAGACCTTGCGGGAAACAATCGTCTTGCGTATCCTGCAGACGTAAAAATCATAAGAGTTCCTTGCTCCTGCAGGGTCAATCCTATGTTTATTCTGCGTGCATTCCAGAGAGGTGCTGACGGTGTAATTATCTGTGGATGTCATCCCGGTGACTGTCATTACACTTCGGGTAACTATTATGCACGCCGCCGAATGGCAGCACTCTTCTCAATGCTGGATTACCTGGGCATTGAACGTGAACGTACTCGTGTTGAATGGGTATCTGCTGCGGAGGGTGCCAAGTTTGCCGCTACAATGAATGATTTTGCGGAAAAGGTAGCTGCTCTTGGAGAAAATAAGAGATTGGAGGATTTGAGATGCAAAAAATAACTCGTGAGAATTTGATTGATAAGGCATCTGAACTTCTCGCAAACGGCACGGTCAGCTGTGTTCTCGGATGGGGTAAAGGTGAATTCGGTTACGATGTAACTCCTACTATCTTCAAAACTGCAGATGAAATGAAGAACGGCTTTGTTTTTAATGATTTCTGCGGAGCAAATTTTTCTAAATATCTTGTTTCCAAAACACAGAAGATCGATGGAAAGATCCTTGTTTTCCTTAAGCCCTGCGATACATACAGCTTCAATCAGCTTCTTACCGAACACAGATTTGATCGTGAAAAGGTATATGCAGTAGGCATTCCCTGCGAGGGAATGGCAGATATTGCAAAGGTAAAGGAGATCGCAGGCGACGGTATTACTTCTGTTGACTCGGACGGAAACACTATCAGCGTTTCCACTCTTTACAGCGACAAACCCGTGACAGTAAACGCTGCCGATGTTCTTGCAGAGCGCTGCATAAACTGCAAGAGCAAAAAACACGTCGCTTATGATGAACTTCTTGGCGATGAGGGCGAAACTTTAGAGTCTGCACGTTTTGACGAGGTTTCACGCCTTGAAGCTATGACACCGGATGAGAGATTTGCTTTCTGGCAGAATGAGCTTTCAAAGTGTATTCGCTGCAACGCCTGCCGTGATGCCTGTCCTGCCTGCACCTGCGAAAAGTGTGTTTTTGATAACCCTGCTTCAGGTGTGGAAAATAAATCTCCGGCAAACAGCTTTGAAGAAAAAATGTTCCACATTATAAGAGCGTTCCACGTTGCAGGCCGCTGCACCGACTGCGGAGAATGCTCAAGAGTGTGTCCGCAGAATATTCCGCTCCACCTTCTCAACCGTAAGTTTATAAAGGATATAAACGAATTCTACGGTGAGTATCAGGCGGGCGCAGAGGTCGGCTCGAGAGCGCCTCTCGTTAATTATACGACCGAGGATCTTGAACCGGGCGAGGTTTTTGATAGGAGGGATGAAAATGCGTAAGATTTCTCTTGATAAAATTCAGTCTCTCTTTGCAAAAATAGCAGAAAATGCAAAACTTTATATGCCTGTTGACAATGCTGACGGCTCTGCCTCATACGGAGAATGGTCTGAAGGTACAGTGTGGTCTGACGCACTTAACACAAACAAAAGTCCCAAGGATTTCTTCTTCCCACAGACCGAGGATCTTATGAGATTTAAGACTGAGGGAAAAAATATTGAATGTATCGATATAAGAAGTGAGCTCGAGGACTTTGTAGTATTCGGTGTTCGTGCCTGTGACGCAAAAAGCTTTGATATACTCGACAGAGTATTCCTCAACGAACCTCGTGACAGCTTCTATGCTATGAAGCGAGAAAAAGGCATTATCATTTCGGTTGCCTGTACAAGACCTGCCGAAACCTGCTTCTGCGGTACTTTCGGTATAAATGCTGCAGAACCTGCAGGTGATGTTTCCGCATGGAAAACAGCGGATTCACTCTACCTTCAGGCAAATACAGAAAAGGGCAGCAGACTTCTTGACAGCCTTGGCGATATACTTGAAGATACTTCAGATGCAGATGTAGCTGCACAGAAGGAAAGTATCGCTAAAACAATGGATAGGCTTCCCCTTAAAGAACTTCCCACCGATGCTTTCGGCGGCGGAAAGACAAAGGAACTTTTCGACGATCCTGCCTGGGATGAGCTTTCCTCTGCTTGCCTGGGCTGCGGAACCTGCACATTCGTTTGTCCTACCTGTCAGTGCTATGACATCAAGGACTTTAACACAGGCAACGGTGTTATCCGTTACAGATGCTGGGATTCCTGTATGTATTCGGAATTTACCAGAATGGCGCACGGAAACAACAGAAATTCCCAGAAGGAACGCTTCCGTCAGAGATTTATGCATAAGCTCGTTTATTATCCCGAAAATAATGACGGTCTTTTCAGCTGTGTAGGATGCGGCAGATGCCTTGCAAGGTGTCCTATCTCCATGAATATAGTAAAAGTTATGAAGAAGATTGGAGGAAATAAAGGTGAATAATATCAACGATACTTTGATTCCTACGGTCGGAGTCATAACCGATGTGCGCATAGACACTCCGGATATCAAAACCTTCCGTGTGGTAACTCCCGACGGAAAGAAGGCATTTGACCATCGTCCGGGACAGTGTGCGATGCTCTCTATCCCAGGTGTCGGCGAGGCAATGTTCTCGATCACTTCCTCTCCCACAAATACCGAATATATGGAATTTTCGATCAAAAAGTGCGGCTGCGTGACCGAATGGCTCCATCAGGCAGAGGTGGGTCAGCAGATCACCATCAGAGGTCCTTACGGCAATCCCTTCCCTGTGGACGATGTATTTGCAGGTAAAAACCTTCTCTTCATTGCCGGCGGTGTAGGTCTTGCTCCTCTTCGCTCCGTTATCAACTACTGCCGTCACTACCGTGACCGTTACGGTGACATAGACATCGTTTACGGCTCACGCAGCAAGGCAGACCTTCTTGACTATCAGGAGATCATCGAGGAATGGTCAAATGATGCAGGTGTTAACGTACACCTCACTATTGACAATGCACAGCCCGAGTGGGACGGTCACGTTGGCTTCGTTCCCAACTATGTTAAGGAGCTGGGCTTCGATACCAATAAAACTGCGGTGCTTTGCGGTCCTCCTATTATGATCAAGTTTACGCTTGAAGGACTTATAGCACTTGGATTTGATAAAACTCAGGTCTACACCACCCTCGAACTTCGTATGAAGTGCGGCGTCGGTAAATGCGGAAGATGTAATGTTGGTGCAAAATACGTTTGCAAGGACGGTCCTGTATTCAGATGCGATGAACTGGAAGAGCTGCCCAGCGAATATTAAAGGAGAATAAAAAATGGAAAAGACAGTAAACATATTTCTTTTCGGTAAAAAGTATGAGGTCCCTGAAAATCTTACGATCATGACCGCTATGGAGTATGCAGGCTATCAGCTCGTTCGCGGATGCGGATGCAGAAACGGATTCTGCGGTGCTTGCGCTACCATTTACCGTATCAAAGGCGACAAGGAGCTTCATGCTTGCCTTGCCTGCCAGACAAAGGTTGAGGACAATATGTATATTGCGACCCTGCCTTTCTTCCCTCTTGTAAAAGAGGTTTACAACATCAATGAGATCCCTGTAAACGAAACCGTTATGATGCAGCTTTATCCCGAGATTTACGCTTGTATCGGCTGCAATGCCTGCACAAAAGCCTGCACACAGAAGCTCAACGTTATGCAGTATATCGCTTACGCACAGCGCGGTGATTTTGAAAAGTGTGCAGAGGAGTCCTTCGACTGCGTTATGTGCGGTGTTTGCTCGTCCAGATGCCCTGCAGGAATTTCACACCCTCAGGTTGCTATGCTTGCAAGAAGAATTAACGGTAAGTACCTTGCTCCCGGATGCGGTCATCTTGAGGAGCGTGTAAAGGAAATCAAAAACGGCGATTTCAAAGACCTTATCGAAGCACTGATGCAGAAGCCCCTCGATGAGATGAAAGAACTCTATAACAATCGTGATATAGAAAAGTAAGGAGGAAGTTTAGATGTATTCTGAACAGTTTAAGGAGTCTCTTGCTTTGGTAGAAGCCTCCAGAGAAAAAAATATTGCTCTTGAGCCGGTTCGTATGACGGCTGAAGAAAAGGACAAGGTGCTCGCTTCCTTCCACCCCGACTATAAGGTTGACGAGTTTGAGGTTTTGAAAATAGGTCCTAACAAGGGTGACAGGGTTCCTAAGGAGCTTGCTGCGATACTTCAGGCTCACAGCCGTATCAAGGCTGACAGCGTATGTCTTGATAAGCCCGATTACGAGACCGATGTTCTTGTTATCGGCGGCGGCGGCGCAGGTGCTTCGGCTGCGATCGAAGCAAACGAAGCAGGTGCAAATGTTATGGTCGTTACCAAGCTTCGTATGGGTGACGCAAACACTATGATGGCAGAGGGTGGTATCCAGGCTGCAGATAAGCCCAACGACTCTCCTGCGATACACTTTGTTGACGCATACGGCGGCGGACATTTTGCCGCTAAGAAGGAGCTTCTTGCAAAGCTCGTATGTGACGCTCCCGAGGCAATTCAGTGGCTCTCTAACCTTGGCGTTGAGTTTGACAAGGAAGCTGACGGAACTATGATAACCACTCACGGCGGCGGAACATCCCGTAAGCGTATGCACGCAGCTAAGGACTACTCCGGCGCAGAGATCATGAGAACTCTTCGTGATGAGGTGCTTAACCGTAAGATCCCCGTTATTGATTTCACAGCTGCTATCGAGCTTATTCTTGACGAAAACGGCAATGCTGCAGGTGCAGTCCTTATGAACATGGAAACCAAGGAGCTGCTTGTAGCAAAGGCAAAGACTGTTGTTATCGCAACAGGCGGTGCAGGAAGAATGCACTATCAGGGCTTCCCCACATCTAACCACTACGGTGCAACTGCTGACGGTCTTGTTCTTGGATACCGTGCAGGTGCAAAGCTGCTTTATGCAGAAACACTCCAGTATCACCCCACAGGCGTTGCTTTCCCCGATCAGATCTTCGGCGCACTCGTTACCGAAAAGGTTCGTTCTCTCGGAGCAAAGCTTGTAAACAAGAACGGTGAAGTATTTATGCATCCGCTGGAAACTCGTGACGTAACTGCGGCTTCTATAATCCGTGAGTGCAGCGAGCGCGGCAACGGAATCGACTGCGGCAACGGTCTGGGCGTTTGGCTTGATACACCGATGATCGAAAAGATCGGCGGCGAGGGTACTATCATGAGCAGAATTCCCGCTATGTGGAGAATGTTCGAGAAGTACGGTATTGATATTCGCTACGAGCCTATCCTTGTTTATCCTACACTTCATTATCAGAACGGCGGTCTTGATATTAACGTAAACGGAATGACTACCAATATCAAGAATCTTTTCGTTGCAGGTGAGGCTGTCGGCGGTATTCACGGAAAGAACAGACTTATGGGCAACTCTCTGCTTGATATTATTGTATTCGGACGTAATGCAGGTATCAATGCAGCAGCTGCGGCTTCTTCTGTAAACCTTGGAAAACTCACACTCTCCCACGTTGAGAAGTTTGAAAATGAAATTGCTGAAGCAGGTATCAATACTGATACAGTATCTCCTAAGCTCCTGCCTGACTACACTAAGAAAAGATAAGAAAGAAGGCAGTATATTATGAATTTTTTTGACGGAGTTATTTCTGTCAACAATATCACAACGCTGCTTTTCGTCGTGTTTGCCGTGCTTATGGCAGGTTACGCACTCGGAAGAATAACAATTAAAGGCATTTCACTTGGTGATGCAGGTGTGTTCATCGCAGCGCTTCTGTTTGGTGCTTTGTTTTTCGGCGTGAACGATTCGGGAATGCTTGTATTTGATGCATCGTCTAAACCCTACGATTTCTCAGAAGGGCTAAAACTCGTTGAGAACCTCGGACTTATTCTCTTTGTAACATCTGTCGGATATATTGCAGGCCCTAAGTTTTTTGGTAATTTCAAGAAAAACTTCAAGTCGTATGTACTGATAGCTCTTGTTATTATCCTTTCCGGCGGAGCTGCGGCAGCTGGTTGTATCGGACTTGGCGAGGTGATCGGTTACGGTTCTTCTATTGAGGACCATGACGGATTTGTTGCAATGATCTCCGGACTTCTTTCAGGTTCTCTTACCTCTACTCCCGCATTTTCAGCGGCAAAAGCAACTGTTGCCGAACAGTATGAGAGTCTTGTCACTGTTGGATACGGTATAGCGTACATATTCGGCGTTATCGGTGTAGTTCTTTTCATTCAGCTCATTCCAAAACTCTCAAAGGCTAATATGGAGGAGGAGAAAGCAAAGCTTGTTGTCAAGGAAGAAGGCAAGAAGGAAACCTTCGGCGGTAAGCTTTTCGATTTTGACCATATGGGCATTGCCGTATTCGCTTTGGCGGCTATTGTTGGCGTTCTCGTAGGTGCGATAAAGATCCCGCTTACAGGCGAAGGATATTCAAGCCTGTTTTCGGGAAACGGTGTAACAGGAACTTGCTTCTCGCTCACCACAACAGGCGGATGCCTGCTTGTATCCTTGATCCTCGGTCACTTCGGAAGGATCGGCAAGGTAAACATTATGCCTTCAACCACTACACTAAAGCTTTTCCGTGAGCTGGGACTGGTGTTTTTCCTTGCGGGAGCAGGTATCCCCGGCGGCGCAAGGTTTGTTGCAAACTTCGATATTATGTACTTCGTATATGGAATTATTATGACTCTCATTCCTATGCTTGCCGGCTTTATCTTTGCTAAGTACGTCCTGAAACTCAGCCTGCTTAACAACCTTGGAGCTATTACAGGAGGTATGACAAGTACACCTGCCTTGGGTACTCTTATCAACACCTCAGGTACGGAAGATGTAGCTGCCGCATACGCTTCAACCTACCCTGTTTCTTTGATTTTAGTTGTATTGGTATCGCAATTCCTTATAATATTGTTTTAAATAGTACCAATTACGGCTATTGAGTCAAGGACTGAATAAATAAAAATTCCATCGTATAAAATACAAAGCCACTTTTGATGTTTGTGTCAAAAGTGGCTTTTTTCTGTTTCTTCGAAACGCCGACCCACGGGCGCACAATGTGCGCCCCTACAAAGGTAACATTTGATAAAAGGCTACTCCCGTTTTTATACTAATCCTCATTTGTTCGGTGGATAAAGTTGGTAGATAGAATTGCTCCAATCAAGGAAAGCGACCACAGGCGTGCTGTCGCACGGCAAGGGAGCTTGACGACGAGTGGTGCAATTATAGCTGCCAAATTTATC
>JALEJQ010000074.1 GCA_022769565.1 Oscillospiraceae bacterium | reverse complement strand
AACATCAGTTTCCTGCATCGGCTGTTTCTTCAGCGGCGTTTTCCGTTGTTTCAACAGTGGTGGTTTCTTCCGTCACAATTTCAACAGGCATTTCTTCGTTTGTGAGCGGCAGGGTAGCGACCTGAAAATGCGGTTATTTAGGGAAACGCTGAATAAATCTTCCAATTCACTTCAAAATGTGGTATAATAGAGATAGAGAAAAACCACAGAAAATCGGAGGAAGAAAATGAAAGCAAGACAGACAACATTCAGCGATATAGAATACGGAAACAGAAAGCGCATAACCAAGCGTGAAGAATTTCTCGACATAATGGACGAAATAATTCCATGGGAAGAATGGGTGGAATTTGTTCGCCCATATTACCCCTCGGGCAAGCGTGGCAGACCCGTAAAAGGTATTGAAACTATGCTCAGAATGTATCTGCTTCAGACTTGGTTCAATCTTTCCGATGAAGGTGTTGAGGATGCAATTTATGACAGCTATGCGTTCCGCAAATTTATGAAAATAGACTTTATGACCGAGCAAGTACCCGATGCAACGACGCTTCTGAAATTCCGTCACATGATCGAGAAAAATCACCTTGGCGAAGAATTTTTCAAGGCAATAAACCGTGTAATGGAAGCAACAATAATAAATGCCCCCAGCTCCACAAAAAATGCAGAGAAAAAGCGTGATCCCGAAATGCACCAGACCAAGAAGGGCAACGAATGGAAATTCGGTATGAAATGCAATATCGGAGTTGACGCAGGTTCGGGACTTGTGCATTCGATTACGGCAACATCCGCAAATGTGCATGACATTACACAAGCACATAAATTGATACGAAAAGACGATGAGGTGGTTTACGGAGATTCGGGATACCTTGGGATAGCAAAGCGTGAAGAGATCAGAAATGACGAACATCTTGCAAATATCGAGTATCGCATAAACCGCCGTCCGAAGAGCCTGCCCAAGGTATCGGATAACGCAATAGATTGGGAAAGATATATAGATTACAGAAAATCAGCAGTACGCTGCAAGGTAGAACACGCATTTAAGATCATCAAAGATACCTTTGGTTTCAGAAAAGTGAGATATAGAGGTATAGCAAAGAATTTCAATAAACTGAATGTGCTGTTTGCGTGTGCAAATCTGTTAATGGTGAAGCGTGTTCAAAAAGATTTCTGCCCGACCAAGGGGTAAGTCTGCCCTTTTGAGGGTAAAAAGCCCTGTTTGGGGCAAAATATGATGAGATTTTTCACATTTTTGCAGAAAAAAATGCTTTTTTGCAAGAGTGTGCAATTTTTTGTCTTGGAAGGCTATTTATTCAGCGGTTCCCTAATACTGTATAAAAATGGGCTGTTGCACGTTAATTAAAAATTTATAAAATTTCGGGCGGATAATATCCGCCCCTACATAAAGCTGCGTATTTTAGCGCCGTTATCTTGTAGGGGCGGCTATCAGCCGCCCGTTTTTGTTATAAATTTATTAACGTGCAACAGTCCCATGTTATGTAATACAGTATAAGCTGTAAGGCTCAATCTGAGAACATAGGAGTGGAAAGGTATCTTTCACCTGTATCGGGAAGGAGCGCAACAATGGTCTTGCCCTTGTTTTCCGGACGCTTTGCAAGCTGTATAGCTGCCCATAAAGCGGCTCCAGAGGAAATTCCCACAAGAACACCCTCTGTCTTTGCCATAAGTCTGCCGTATGTGAAAGCGTCCTCGTTTTCAACGGCGATGACCTCGTCATAAATTTTTGTATCAAGGGTTTCGGGGATAAAGCCTGCGCCTATGCCCTGAATTTTATGAGGACCTGCCTTGCCCTCGGAAAGAACGGGAGAACCCTTAGGCTCAACGGCTACTATCTTAACATTCGGATTCTTGGATTTAAGGTATTTGCCAACGCCGCTCACCGTTCCGCCTGTGCCGACGCCTGCGACAAAAATGTCCACCTTTCCGTCGGTGTCGTCCCATATTTCAACGCCGGTAGTTCTGCTGTGTATCTCGGGGTTTGCAGGGTTTGTGAACTGGGAAGGGATAAAGCTGCCGGGAATCTCTGCGGCAAGCTCGTTGGCTTTTTCGATCGCACCCTTCATGCCCTTTGCGCCGTCTGTAAGAACAAGCTCTGCGCCGTAGGCTTTCATAAGGTTTCTGCGCTCAATGCTCATTGTTTCGGGCATTGCGATGATAAGGCGGTAGCCTCTTGCCGCTGCAACGGAAGCAAGACCTATGCCCGTATTTCCCGAAGTAGGCTCAATAATAACGGAGCCGGGCTTCAATATGCCCTTTTCCTCAGCGTCGTCTATCATAGCCTTTGCAACTCTGTCCTTTACGCTTCCGCCGGGATTGAAATATTCCAGCTTTGCATAAATTTTAGCTTCCAGCTGCTCTTCCTTTTCGATATTTTCAATTTCAAGAAGGGGAGTTCCGCCCACAAGCTCGGTAATTTTCTTATAAACCTTCATATTCATCTGCTCCTTTTCAAAAAATGCCGCCAAAGTAACCTTATATTACAATGATCCTGCGCTTCTTCGGCTTTATGTATGTATTATAGCATATTATTCCTATAGTGTCAATAGGAATTAAGGATTTTTTGCAATATTTTATTTTGCAGATAAGTTTTTACGTTTTAGCGGAAAATAATCTGCGCAGCAGACACAATAATTTCACTTTCAATAACAGTACATAGATGCTTTGAGGTCAAATTATACCATAAATCCCTTTAAAACACATATAATACTAATAACCATTTAACCTATGGATAAAATACGGCGGCTATAATACGCCCACTCTGCGTCAAACTCCTTTGACAGGCGGCAGCCTGCCTGCAGTCGTCTTCAAGGTAAACAAGTTTACCTGATTGGTCGTATTCTATCCACCGTCTTTATCCATAGAACAAATGGTTATTAGTATAATTTGTTCCACATTGCCATATTTTTATAAAAGCCCTGAAAACCTATTGACAAAGTAGGGAAAGTGTGCTATTATAGCATTAACCTACTTGGCAGATATGTAATATATATTTATACGGTAAAGGAGATAACCGCTATGTCTGAAATTTATACTTCCGCCGACAGGCTTATCGGAAGAACACCGCTGCTTGAGCTTTCCCACATTGAAAAAAAGCTGGGACTTAAAGCAAAGGTCATTGCAAAGCTGGAATATTTCAATCCTGCAGGCTCGGTAAAGGACAGGATCGCTAAGGCTATGATAGACGACGCCGAGGAAAAGGGCATACTTAAACCCGGTTCGGTCATTATTGAGCCTACAAGCGGAAACACGGGCATAGGTCTTGCTTCCGTTGCTGCGGCAAGAGGCTACCGCATTATAATAGTAATGCCCGAAACTATGTCCGCCGAGCGCCGACATATTATGAAAGCCTACGGTGCAGAGCTTGTGCTTACCGAGGGCGCAAAGGGAATGAGGGGCGCTATCGCAAAGGCGAAGCAGCTTGCGGAGGAAATACCCGACAGCTTTATTCCCTCACAGTTCAGCAATCCTGCCAACCCCGAAGCGCACCGCCGCACAACGGGTCCCGAAATTTACGAGGACACCGACGGCAAGGTGGATATTTTCGTTGCAGGTGTGGGCACGGGCGGAACCCTTACGGGGGTAGGCGAGTATCTTAAATCAAAAAAACCGGGAACAAAGATAGTTGCGGTAGAGCCTGCCACCTCGGCTGTGCTTTCCACGGGTGTTGCCGGACCCCACAAGATACAGGGCATAGGTGCAGGCTTTATTCCCGATGTACTCAACACCAAGATCTACGATGAGATAATAACCGTCGGCAACGATGAAGCCTTCAGCACAAGCCGCCTTATCGGAAAAAGCGAGGGCATACTTGTTGGAATTTCCTCGGGAGCTGCGGCGTGGGCTGCAATAGAGCTTGCAAAACGCCCCGAAAACGCAGGAAAGAACATTGTCGTTCTTCTTCCCGATACGGGTGACAGATACCTTTCCACAACGCTTTTTGCGGAATAAGCGCAAATAATTTCGGTGAAATCAGTTTTTTGATCATCGTAAAAAACATCGCCGCAGGCGATACCTTAATTATTCATTATTCATTTTTCATTATTCACTATTCATTAAGCGCAGCGTTATCCCTCTTGATTTAAGCACCCGAGCCGTGCTATAATAGGCGGTAAGAGGTGTTTGATATGATGATCTCAACAAGAGGACGTTACGCTCTGAGGGTAATGATAGACCTTGCCGAGCATAATGACGGAAGCTGTATCCCTATGAAGGACGTTGCAAAGCGGCAGGGGGTCTCTCTGAAATATCTGGAGAGGATACTGCCTGTGCTTACGAAAAACAAGCTTATATCGGGCGTTCACGGAAAAGGCGGCGGTTATACGCTGTGCAGGAGACCCGAGGAATATACCGTTGGGGAGATACTGCGGCTTACGGAGGGAGAGCTTGCCCCCGTTGCCTGCCTTGAAAAGAATGCAAAGCCCTGTGGGCGTGCAGAGGAATGCAGAACGCTGAGAATGTGGAGCGATTTCTTTAAAATGACAAACGAATATTTCGACGGGATAACTATAGCCGATTTAATGAGGACGGAACACAGCTAATTTTTTGGTTCAAAGGAAAATAAAATGAAAAAACTGCTTTTATTTATTATTGCCTCAGCACTTGCACTTACAGCCTGCGAAAAAACTCAGGACAGCGGAAAAGAAGCCGCTTACGTTTTTACCGATTTCCTCGGACGGGAAGTGCAGGTCGCTTCTTATGAAAAAACAGTTGTTGCCTCGGGAAGTCTTGCGGAAATTTGGCAGCTTGCCGGAGGGGAGCTTTACGGCGTAACAAGCGATGCTTTCACCGGACACGACCTGGGTTTATCCGATGAAGTAAAGGTATACGGAGATGTGAAGAATCCTTCCGCAGAAAGTATGATAGCAGACGGAGTTGATCTTGTCATATTTTCCGAGACTATTTCCGGTCAGGTGCAGCTGGAGGAAACCCTTGAAAGCGCAGGTATTACAACTGCTTATTTTGGTGTTGAAAACTTTGACGAGTATCTTTCAATGCTGAAGATATGCACGGAAATAACAGGCCGCAGCGAACTGTATGAGCAGAACGGAGAAGCCGTGCGCAGCGAGGTCGAGGGGGCAATAAAAAAAGCGGAGGGCATGGAGCAGCCGAGCATTCTTCTTCTGCGCTCCTATTCAACGGGAATAAAGGCAAAGGGCAGCGACAATATGACAGGTCAGATGCTTGCCGACCTTGGCTGCGTAAATATTGCCGACAGCGACAGCTCTCTCCTTGAAGAACTGAGCCTTGAATCCATTGTACTGGCAGACCCCGATTTTGTCTTTATCACCACCATGGGCGAGGACGAAGAAGCGGCTATTGCGCAGTATGAAAGCACCCTTGCTTCAAATCCTGCATGGCAGGAGCTTACGGCTGTGAAAAAAGGCAGAGTACATATCCTGCCCAAAGACCTTTACCATTACAAGCCTAACGCACGATGGGGCGAGGCTTACGAAAACCTTGAGGAAATACTTTATGAAAGCGAATAAAACGGCTGCTGTGACGGCGGCGTGCTTTGCGGCGCTTGTTGTTTCGGCGGCTGTGGGGATATGCGCAGGAACGGTGTGGCTCTCTCCCTGGGAGCTTGCTTCGGAATTTTTTACGGAAGGCTTGTCGCAAACCGAGCGTATCGTGCTGTACATAAGGCTTCCGAGAGTAATTGCGGCGGTCCTTTCGGGAGCCGCCCTTTCCGTTTCGGGAGCGGTTATACAGGCTGTGCTTGCAAACCCTCTTGCCGCTCCGAATATTATCGGCGTAAATTCGGGAGCAGGTCTTTTCACCGTGCTTTGTGCGGCGGTTTTTCCTGCTGCGGCAAGACTTATGCCTGCTGCGGCGTTTCTGGGTGCTCTTACGGCGGTAATGACGGTTTACGGTATAGCCAAAAAGACGGGCGCTTCCCGTATGACCATAGTTCTTGCAGGAATAGGCGTGTCAAGTTTGCTTAACGCCGTTACAGATACAGTTACTACCCTATTCCCCGACGCTCTGACGGGAGTTTCCGCATTTAAGGCAGGGGGCTTTTCGGGAGTTTCGGCAAAAACCCTTTTCCCTGCGTGGATATTTATCATAGCAGGAATAACGGCGGCTGTGATGCTCAGTCATGACCTTGACGTCCTTGCTCTCGGCGACAGCACGGCAGGAAGTCTTGGCATGAACACGGGACTTATGCACTTTGTGTTCCTTGCAATTTCGGCGCTTCTGGCAGGAGCGGCGGTGAGCTTTTCGGGGCTTATAGGCTTTGTTGGGCTTATTGTTCCTCATATGGCAAGAAAAATAACGGGAACTTCGGAAAATTCGGCGGTAATACCCGTCTGCGCCCTGCTTGGAGGGGCGTTTCTCAGCCTTTGCGACACCCTTGCAAGAACGTTATTTTCACCCTACGAGCTGCCTACGGGAATCGTGGTCTCCTATATCGGAGTGCCGTTCTTCATATGGCTGCTTATACGGAAAAAGGGGGAGAAGCACAGTGCTTGAGCTGAAAAATGCAAACGGCGGATATGGAAAGCGCACCGTTGTTTCGGACGTAAGCGTAAAATTCCCTGAGGGTGAAATAACCTCCGTAATAGGCGCAAACGGCTGCGGAAAAAGCACACTGCTGATGCTCTGCGCAGGACTTCTTGTACCCACATCGGGACAGGTGATGCTTGACGGAGAGGATATGGCAAAGCTACCGCGAAACGAGGCGGCAAAGCGCATATCATATCTCGGGCAGATAAAAAATTCCGGAAGCATAACGGTGCGCTCCCTTGTTTCCCACGGACGTTTTCCCTACCTCGGCTACCCCAGACGCTACACAGCCGCAGACCGTGAAAAAATAAACGAAGCAATGGAGCTTGCAGGGGTCGCAGATATTGCTGAAAGGAACGTCAGCGAGCTTTCGGGCGGTCAGCAGCAAAGAGCGCATATTGCCATGACATTGGCGCAGGATACAAAGACCATTCTGCTTGACGAGCCTCTTGCTTACCTTGATATAAACCGCCAGTTTGAGCTTATGGAGCTTATTGTCAGACTTAAAGCGCTTGGAAAAACGGTGATAACGGTAATGCACGACCTTAATCTTGCACTTATTTATTCGGATAAGACAGCAGTAATGGAAAAGGGGGCGGTGACGGCTTTTGATACGCCTGAAAATATTATCCGTTCAAATGCAATAGAAACGGCGCTCGGGGTAAAAGCGGAATACTGCTCCGAAGCAAAGCAGTATTTTTTCAGTATCAAGCATTATACTAATAACCATTTAACCTATGGATAAAATACGGCGGCTATAATACGCCCACTCTGCGTCAAACTCCCTTGACAGGCGGCAGCCTGCCTGCGGTCGTTTTCCTCGATTGGACGTATTCTATCCACCGTCTTTATCCATAGAACAAATGGTTATTAGCATTAAACCGCAAATTTGCAGAGCCGGCAGCGAAGCGATTATGGGATTCCAAAGGGATCAGTCCCTCTGGAATCCCATTATTGATTCGCTGTGCCGTTCAGCAGCTTTTCCGCTGCTTCGATAATCACTCTGTCCTGCGGAAAATTCAGCTTTTCATATGCTTCCTTATAGGGCAGTAGCCAGCTGTCGGAAATTTCCTCCTGCTGGATATGCACATCGGAATTATCATAATGCGAAAGAAAATACACCGCCGTTTTATGGTGTCCGGCATTGTTTACATAGCTGTATGACATACGGAAATCATACTGAGGCTTTGCTTTCAGCTTTGTTTCCTCGAAAACCTCTCGTACAGCGGTCTGCTCCTCCGTTTCGCCGTATTCAACGTGACCCTTGGGGAAGCCGATGTGTCCGCTGTCGTTTTCGATAAGCAGATAGCGGCGCTCCCCTTTTTCCTCGATGAACATCACCGCTCCGCAGGTCTTTTCATAGACAGCCTTGCAGGTGTGGGTATGGAACTGCTCCTGAAACTCCACTGCCTTGTTTATATTGCACTCAAAACAAATCGGAGTGCCTGCAAGCTCCTCGGGAACGCCTACCCATTTGTCCTCGTTGTCGTCCGAACGGTAAATAACGGCAATTATCTTAACGGTTATCTCGGAAACAGGCCGGTTTACGCCGAGAATGTACACATCCTGCTCCTCGCCGTCGCCTGCAACAAGTCCGGGAACGTAGCCGTAGTTCACGGGATAAACTATTTCGGGATGCTTGGGGTGTACCGAACCTATGGGACGGTCTATCTTTACGGTATAGGTATTTTTAAGGCACTCTCTGTACCCCTTGGGAATTTGTATCTCAGACATTAAAAGACTCCTTTCTCTTTGCACTGATTTAAGGAACCGCTGATCAAATCGCGCCTATGGCTTGGCACGCATCTTGCTTGCATATTTTCCGTCATCTTGCACCAAAACTCCAAGGCAAACGATATTAATGCGAAGCGGTCGTTTGCCTTAAATACATCAAGTATTCCTGCGTCGTTTTGATACCATCTGACAAAAAATCTGACAGTTCAATTTTATTGAACATCGCAATCCCTGCGCACCGGATTTAATCATCGGTTCCTTAATTATAATATGTATTTTGCCCGTTTTCAAGCATTTCGCACAAAAAACAGCTTTTATAAAACGTTTTATGTTTATTTAACTTAAAGTTTTTAACACTCCGCATATTTTTAGCACAATAATTTCTGTGTCAGTCGTGATATAATTCTTCTTGCTAAAAAAACAACATCATTACGGAGATAAAACATATGAAAGATCTGACCATAGGAAAACCAGGAAAACTTATTCTCGCTTTTGCGCTTCCCATTGCCATAGGAAATATTTTTCAGCTTTGCTACAGCTTTGCCGATGTGTGGATAGTGGGAAATATCCTTGGCAACAATGCTCTTGCCGCCGTTGGCTCGACTACTACCCTCAACGACCTTATTGTAGGCTTTCTGATAGGTCTTACCAACGGATTTGCCGTTATAACAGCACAGAATTTCGGCGCAAAGGACGATGACGGTATGCGCCGTGCCGTTGCGCACACAATAACTCTTGGTCTGGCGGTATCATTGCTGCTGACGGTTTTCAGCGTGGCGGCTCTTACACCGATCATGCACATTCTTAACATCCCCGAGGAGCATTTTGCCGACGCTTATTCCTATGCAAGAGTTATCCTGCTGGGAATGACCGCTTCAATGATATATAATATATGTTCAAGCGTACTGAGAGCCATCGGTGACGCTGTAACGCCGCTGATATTCCTTATCATATCGGCGGTAATGAACGTGGGGCTTGACTATGTGCTTATTGCGTATACTTCCCTGGGCGTTGAGGGAGCGGCTCTTGCAACGGTAATTTCCCAGACCGTTTCTGCGGTGTTATGCACAGGTTATATGTACATAAAATATCCCGTGCTTCATCTGAAAAGAGGGGATTTTGCTTTCAGTATGGGAACGGCAAAACAGCTTATGAGCTGCGGAATGTCAATGGGTCTTATGAACAGCCTTGTTGCATTCGGAACGGTGGCGCTCCAAAGCTCTATCAATACCTTCGGAACAAATATCATCGTTGCACATACCGCCGCAAGAAAGCTGACCAGCTTCTTTATGATGCCCTTCGGCGTTCTGGGAATGACAATGGCGGCGTACTGCGCACAGAATTACGGCGCAGAAAAATACAGCCGAATAAGACAGGGCGTGTTCAGAGCCGTTCTTTACTGCTGGATATGGTGCATATTCCTTTTTATCTTTATCTATACCTGCGCTCCTGCAGCGCTGAAAGCCATAACTTCCACCGATGTGCCGGAAATTATCGATACGGCGACCCGTTATCTGCGCATAAACTGCATACTGTATTTTGTAACGGCGGTCATTTCCGTGTTCAGAAACGCTCTCCAGGGCGTGGGAGTGCATAAAACGCCTATAGTTTCCAGTGGAATGGAGCTTGTGGGTAAGGTTGCTGTGGTAATGTTCCTTGCGCCAAAGATAGGATATATGGGAATTATTCTTTCCGAACCTATTGTGTGGGTAATAATGGTAATACCTCTTATAATAAGACTTCTCAGCCATCCTGCAATGGCAAAGCACCCGGAGGCTAAGTGACATTGAAGTCGATTTTTGGTGAAATAATATAAAAAAGCCCTTGATAAGCATTGACTTTATGTAAATTTTCGGTTATAATTAAAAGGTCAGATTATTATAAGGGAGAATTACATATTTGTATGTATTCAAAAATATTTTATGTAAAGGAATGAGATAATGTACAAGATTGTTCGTAAAAAATCGCTTAACCCCACAGTAACTCTTATGGACATCGAAGCTCCTATGGTAGCTAAAAAAGCGGAACCGGGTCAGTTTATTATCCTCCGTGTTGACGGGGACGGCGAGCGTATTCCCCTTACTGTCGCTGATTTTGACAGAGAAAAGGGCACGGTCACTATCATTTTCCAGATCGTGGGCGCTACAACAGAAAAGCTTAATCACAAAAACGAAGGTGATTACATTGAAGACTTCGTAGGTCCTCTGGGCGTTGCTTCCCATACAGACGGACTTAAGAAGGTCGCAGTTGTTGGCGGCGGCGTAGGCTGCGCTATTGCTTATCCTATCGCAAAGAAGCTGCATAACCTGGGCTGTGAGGTACACTCTATCGTTGGCTTCAGAAACAAGGACCTCGTTATACTTGAAGATGAGTTCAGCGCTGTTTCCGACAAGCTCTGCATGATGACGGATGACGGCTCCCACGGTGAAAAGGGACTGGTTACAGACGCTCTCGAAAAGCTTATCGAAAGCGGCGAAAAGTACGACGAAGTTATCACTATCGGTCCTCTTATCATGATGAAATTCGTTACTAAGGTAACTAAAAAATACGACATAAAGACAGTTGTTTCCATGAACCCCATTATGATCGACGGAACGGGAATGTGCGGCGGCTGCCGTCTTACCGTTGGCGGAGAAACAAAGTTCGCCTGCGTTGACGGACCCGACTTTGACGGCTTCCTTGTTGACTTTGACGAGGCTATGGACAGAGCTTCCATGTATAAGCCCTTTGAACGCCATAAGTACGAGGAAACCTGCAATCTTTTCGCTAAGGAGGTAAAGTGATCATGCCTAATATGTCACCTAAGAAAAACGAAATGCCGGCGCAGGACCCCAAGGAAAGAAGCTGTAACTTCAAGGAAGTTGCTCTCGGCTATTCAAAGGAAACCGCAATTGACGAAGCACAGAGATGCCTTCACTGCAAGAACAAGCCTTGTGTAAACGGATGTCCCGTAGGCATAGATATCCCCGATTTCATTGCAAAGGTTGCCGAAGAGGATTTCGACGGCGCATATGATATTATCACAAAGTCCAGCTCCCTGCCTGCTGTCTGCGGTCGTGTATGTCCTCAGGAAAGCCAGTGCGAGGGCAAGTGCGTCAGAGGCATAAAGGCTGAACCTGTAGGAATCGGCAGACTTGAAAGATTCGTTGCCGATTGGCATAACGAGCACAGCACAGGCGAAGTTACCAAGCCCGAGACTAACGGTCACAAGGTTGCGGTTATCGGTGCAGGTCCTTCCGGTCTTACCTGCGCAGGCGACCTTGCAAAAATGGGCTATGACGTTACAATTTACGAAGCTCTCCACCTTGCAGGCGGCGTTCTTGTTTACGGTATACCCGAATTCAGACTTCCCAAGTCTATCGTTCAGAAGGAGGTTGACGGTCTGAAGGCTCTTGGCGTTAAGGTCATCACAAATACCGTTGTGGGCAAGACTATTTCCGTTGACGAGCTTTTTGACGAGGGCTATGAGGCTATCTTCATCGGCTCCGGCGCAGGTCTGCCCAGATTTATGGGTATCCCCGGCGAGAACCTTAAGGGTGTTTATTCCGCAAACGAGTTCCTTACCCGTGTAAACCTTATGAAGGCATATAAGGACGATTCCGATACACCTATCAAGCAGAACAAGAGCGTAGCTGTCGTAGGCGGCGGCAACGTTGCAATGGACGCAGCAAGATGTGCAAAGCGTCTGGGCGCAGAGAATGTTTACATAGTTTACAGAAGAAGCGAAGCTGAAATGCCTGCCCGTAAGGAAGAAGTTGAACACGCTAAGGAAGAGGGCATAATTTTCAAGACCCTCAACAATCCTATCGAAGTTATCGGCGACGACCAGAAGTTCGTAAGCGGCTTGAAGTGCGTTGAAATGGAGCTTGGCGAGCCTGACGAAAGCGGCAGAAGAAAGCCTGTTGTAAAGCAGGGTTCCGAGTTTGTTCTTGACGTTGACTGCGTAGTAATGTCTATCGGTACATCGCCCAATCCTCTTATCAAGAATACCACAAAGGGCATTGAGACAAACAAGCACGGCTGCTTTGTCTGCAACGAAGACGGACTTACCTCAAGAGAGGGCATTTACGCAGGCGGCGACGCAGTAACGGGCGCAGCAACGGTAATCCTTGCAATGGGTGCAGGCAAAACTGCAGCCAAGGCAATGGACGAGTATATCAAGTCTAAGAACTGATATTTAATCACGGTTTGCTTAAAAAAATCGGCATCGGAAGTCTGAATGAGCTTCCGATGCCGTTTTTGCTGTATTATTCTTCAATTTGCTTGCCGAGAAACTGTGCGGCTGCCTGTATAAGGTTCTGCTGGACTTCATTGGCAACAGCGTTGTCGTTGGGGGCAAGGAACGCAACCGCTCCCGTAACATCTCCCGAAGCAAGGATAGGGGAGCAGGCAAGCGCCGCACGGTCGATACCCTCAACGGGGAAAACCTTTGCATCGCTGTTTGATGAGCGGATATAGTTTTTTCTGCTTTCAAGGTATTCTTCAAGGGCTCTTGAAACTCTGCGCTCGTTGAACTCCTTTTTCTGCACACCTGCTACAGCTACAACGTGGTCACGGTCGAAAATGACAGTGGGGCAGTTGGCAAGCTTGGTCATTACTTCAGCTACCTGAGTTGCCGAGCCTGCCATTTCGTTTATTGCCGAGTATTTTTTGAAGATAACTTCTCCGTCTGCGCTTGTGTAGATCTCAAGGGGGTCGCCCTCACGGATACGCATAGTTCTGCGTATTTCCTTGGGGATAACGACCCTGCCCAAATCGTCGATACGTCTGACAATACCTGTGGCTTTCATATTTATATTCCTCCATTTTATCAATAATAGCAAATAATTAATTATGTCGTGGCATTAAGGAAACGCTGATTAAATCGTTTCTGTCGATTTTCGTCAC
>JALEJQ010000084.1 GCA_022769565.1 Oscillospiraceae bacterium | reverse complement strand
ATCTTAGCCTTTTCAGCAGCTTCCTTAAGACGCTGCATAGCCATCTTGTCGCCTGTCAGGTCGATGCCCTCAGCCTTCTTGAACTCGTCAACCATCCAGTTGATAATTCTCTGGTCGAAGTCGTCGCCGCCGAGACGGTTGTTGCCGGCTGTTGCAAGTACCTGCTGAACGCCGTCGCCCATTTCAATGATAGATACATCGAAGGTACCGCCGCCAAGGTCGTAAACCATGATCTTCTGATCCTCTTCCTTGTCGATGCCGTAGGAAAGAGCAGCTGCGGTAGGTTCGTTGATGATTCTCTTTACGTTAAGTCCTGCGATCTGACCTGCGTCCTTTGTAGCCTGTCTCTGAGCGTCGGTGAAGTATGCGGGAACGGTGATAACGGCTTCCGTTACGGGTTCGCCGATGTAAGCCTCAGCGTCAGCCTTCAGCTTCTGGAGTATCATTGCGGAAATTTCCTGAGGAGTGTAGCTCTTGCCGTCGATAGTTACCTTGTAGTCGGAGCCCATGTGTCTCTTGATGGAAGAGATAGTTCTGTCGGCGTTTGTTACAGCCTGACGCTTTGCTACCTGACCAACAAGACGTTCGCCTGTCTTGGTGAAGCCTACAACGGAAGGAGTTGTTCTTGCACCCTCTGTGTTTGCGATAACAACGGCGTTGCCGCCTTCCATTACTGCTACGCAGGAGTTTGTTGTACCTAAGTCAATACCAATGATCTTTGACATAAAAATTCTTCCTTTCAAATATATAAAGTAATTAATGAAGTTTGCATATTTATGGATTTGCAACCGCTACCATTGCGCAGCGGATGACCTTATCGCCAAGCCTGTAGCCCTTCTGAAAGACCTGACAGACCGTGTTTTCCCCGAAATTCTCGTCCTCCACCTGATTAACGGCGTGGTGAACGTTGGGGTCGAAGGGACAATTGAGAGCTTCAATTTCCGTAACGCCCAGCTTTGTGAGAATTGAATTATACTGGCTGAAAATCATTTCAACGCCCTTCTTGTAATTCTCATCTGTGCATTCGGCGTTCATTGCACGCTCAAAATTATCTATTACGGAAAGAATTTCGGTAATAACTCTCGCCTGAGCGTCCGTTACGGCGTTAAGCCTGTCGTTTACGGAACGCTTGCGGAAGTTGTCATACTCTGCAACGACCCTGAGGTACTTATCCTTTTCATCGGAAAGCTGTTTTTCAAGCTCTTCAATGCGTTTTTTATCAGCAGATCCTTCATCTGCGGTTTCTTCTTCGGCAGGAAGCTCCTCCGGGTTTTCCGCAGTCTCCTTTTCATCAAGCTCCTGTTCAAGCTCTTTGTTTTCCTGTGTATTATCCATTTTCGGCAGGACTCCTTTCGTTATTGTCGCCGGAAGCGTTGCCGCCTCCGAAATCCGGGAGAACCTTGAAATCCTCCGTAAATGCAGCCGGCTCGTCGTCCGAGATCATTTCCGTTATACGCTGTGTAAGATATTCCACATAGGGAATGATCTTAGCGTAGTTAAGCCGCATAGGACCTATAACGCCCAATGAACCGGCGGTTTTGCCGCCTTTTTTTATCTTTGACACGATCATGCTTGAATTTTCTATAACAAAGTCGCCGTTCTGTCCGAACACGACCTGCAAGTCGCCGAAGCTGTCGTCAAGCAATTTCACAACCTCGTTCTTGTGTTCAAAGAAATTCACTATCTGATCGTTGTCAATATCTGTTCTTGCCAGCAGGTTCTTTTCTCCGGTAACGACTACCTCGTTATCACGGAAGCCCTCGGCAAGCTCGCAGACTCCTTTGATAAGCGGTGTAAGGGTTATCATATAGGTACCCATTGCCGCCGCCAGCTTTTCCATAGTATCATCGGAAAGCTCGTCAATGGAAACGCCCTGGAGATTCTCAGCCATATAGCTTGAGAAAAAGTCAAGCTGCTCGTTTGTAAGGTCGAACTCCAGCCTGCATACCTTGTTTTTAATATCGCCCGAGGAAGTTACCATAAGCAGGACGTACATTCTCCGTCCGGTAGGTATTACCTCCACCTTGGTGATGACCGAAAACTTAGGTGCAATGTTTTTTGCCACCGCTGCACACTGTGTAAGCTCCGCAAGAGCCCTTGAAGCATTTTCTATAAGCACATCTGCGGTAGGCGTATCAACGTCGAGAATGTCGTCAAGCATTTGTTTATCCTCGTCGCTGAGGGAACATTCCGGCATCAGCCTGTCTATATAAAGACGGTAGCCGCTGTAGGTCGGGATCCTTCCTGCCGAAGTGTGTGGCTGTTCAAGGTAGCCCAGCTGTTCAAGAAGCGCCATATCGTTTCTAATTGTAGCCGGAGATACCCTGATGTCGGGCATTGAGGCGATCGTCTTGGAGCTGACAGGTTCGCCCGTCATTATATATTCATTTATAACGGCGGCAAGAATTTTAAGCTTTCTGTCGTCCAGCAGAACAATCACTCCCAACTTTGTAGTTTTTCTGTGCCTTAATTAATATGCCCCTTTGTTAGCACTTAATTCAGCACTCTGTTAGCACTCATTCTCCCTGAGTGCTAATTATATTATACACCCCTTGAATGATTTGTCAAGGGTTTTTCAAAAAAAACTTTAATTTTCATCTTTTTATCATATTACAAAGGCTTTTACAGGAAAAAATGAAACAAAAAGCGCAGTTCGGAAGCCAAACTGCGCTTAATGTCATACATTTTTGAGTTTTTTTCTGAAAACCTCTGCCAGCTCTTCATTTCTGTCCTTTTTATTGGGAAGAACATTGTCATTGCTGAAATAAAATCCGAAGGAGCCTTCATGGTAAGTATGATAGTTGAAACCGATATTATACTTCCTGCATATATCTATCATGTCCGATACCCAGCCTGCGCCGTTTCTGCCTTCTTCAAAGCCTGCTCTTACAACGCCGAATTCTCCCAGATATATGGGTACATTATTTTTCTTGGAAAAATCCGCATAAGGCTTCACCGCCGCTTCAAGGCTTTTCTTGTTAAATATGCGTATGTCCGAAGCCTTGGCATAATCAAGACGCACAGCAGGCTTGCAGCTTGTATTTTCCGTGCGGATATATCCCGATATGATATATTTGCAGCCTTTTTTCAGCTCAAATCGGTTTGAAGCCGAAGCGGTAAAGTCCGACAGTGTTCCCGAAATTTTCAGAGCTGCACCGCTTCTTCCCTCGTTCGGGGCAACGGTCATTTCTCCCGAGCCGTCTGCGCTCCAGGGATAAAAAACTCCGCTGCCTTCCCCGTCAAAGGTGTAGCTGTATTTTACCCTTTTCTTACCGTTTGCCAAGATTTCCGTGACGGTTATATCGTCAAAATAGACCGCCCCGTTCTTGCCCGAAGCAGACGCATTGACCGCCGCAAAGCCCACATTCCGTTTATCCGAAAGGGTAAGCGGCTCGCTTTCAAAATAGCTCCATTTTCCGCTGCTCTTTTTTTCCTTAGCCGAGATACAGCCCACCCAGCCGTTTTCGTAATCAGCCGAAATTATTTCATCGGAAGGGTACTTCATTGTCACGCCTGCCGTTCCTGCCCATTCCGTGTTCTGATGGGTAAACCCAAAGGGTTCGTAGCAATGGAATTCATACACGATGTTGCTGTCGTTTATTATAGGGAAGGAGCTTTCGCCGGTGAGATCATACCATTCGGTCGCCCCCCCTTCAATATCCTTTGCGCCGCCCAGCCTTTCCGCAAATATCATCTGATAGGGCGACACCTTGCGTATTTCCTTTACCAAGGTCTTTACAAGCCGCTCATGCTGTCCGAGAGTTGCTTTTTTCGTTTCAAGCATCGGTGCTATCGGTTCATTTATAAGCCCGTAACCCCATATGGTCGGCTCGTTAGCGTATCTTTGAGCAATTTTCTTCCAAAGCGCCGCAAGCCGTTTCTGATTGGTCTTATCCGTCCAGAGAGCCATACCGTTGCCCTGAGATTGATAACCTCCCTGGGGACAGTGCATATTGAGAATTATTCCCATATTATACTTTTTCGCCCATTTTATGTTCTTGTCTATCCAGTCAAAGCCTGTTTTTTTGTAGCTGTAAGGCTTTTCATCGCTTTCAAACATTTCGTAATTAAGATAAAATCTTACGCAGTTAAACCCAAGTTCGGAAAGCTCCTTATAGGTTTTTTCCGTATGGTGTTTAAGATTAGGCGCAACAGGGCTGCTCCACACGCTGTTTCCCAGAGCCATGCCCCGAATTTCCAGCTTTTCGCCGTCCGTGCCGATAATATTTCTTCCATCCGCATGAACAAAATCATCGGCTGTAAGTTTTTTCGCCGCCCACACCTCAGGAACGGAGGAAAGCATCATTGCAGCGGCAATTATTACCGTAAAAATTCTCAGAAAAATACTTATCCGCCTTGCCATATTACATTACCCCATTAAAAACGCAGCCCGGAAGACCGAACTGCGTTGTTCTTATAAAATTTTTGATGTTATCAGGTGAACTTCTTAAGCATGGAGGAAACAACATATCCTATTCCTCCGATTACCGCAAGAATTATCACAACAAGCACCACAAGCAAAGCTATTCTTGCGCCTGTGCCGATAGATACCTCAATGCTGCCCGAGGATATCTTTTCATCGCCCACATTTGCAATAGCTGTTCCGTCCGCATTGTAGATGATAATGTTGTCCACATATGCGGCAGCTCCGCTGTACTGACTGAAAACAGGGATAGTGAAGCCTATTTTTTTATTATCCGCATTTTCGGGAACGGTAAGTGAAACCTTTGTCCAGCGTCCTGCATTATCGGAAGAGACCGCAGAGGTCTGCCAGATTATACCGTCAGAGAATACCGTAAACGCTTCGGCAGCCTTTGCCGCATCCTTGTCAAAATAGACCGACATCTGCACCGTGCAGCCCTTGAAGGACTCAAGACCCAGCTTTTCGGCACTTATGTAAGCTCCGCCGAACTGATTGTCCGCAGCTATATTCTCCGTAACATTTTCGCTTAAAAGGAGAGAACCGTCTCCCGTTTCCTTAACGGAATCATCAATGCTGAGTTTAAATCCTGTTTCTGCGGTCGAGCCGTAGGTCTCCCACAAAGAAAGGGAGTCCGCCGTATCGAAGCAGAAGGTCGCCGTTTCATTGCCGGCTTCTTCCGCATACACCGAAACCGCACCTGCGGAAAGAATCATAGCAGCCGAAGCGAGCAGCGATACAAATCCTTTAATTTTCATCTTCATGATCCATCCTTTATTTAAAGCTGTCTTTTATACCTACATACTATATTATATTTTATTATAAAGAGCAAAATTTGTCAATATGTTTAAGTGTGAACATATTGACAAATTTTATAATTTTTATTCGTTACTGTTGTCCACGCTGAGTATTACTTCGCTGACAAGATTGCCGGGGAGCTGCTCGTAGCGGAGGAAATCAAGTGTAAAGCTGCCCTTTCCTCTTGTGATCTGACGAAGCTGAGTGGTAAAGCTCTGCATTTCTCTGAGAGGCACTTCCGCTTCGATCTCGGTAACGCCCTTCTTAACGGGGTTCATTCCGATAACTCTGCCTCTGCGCTTGTTAAGATCGCCCATGACGTCGCCTGTGTTCTCGTCGGGAACCTTGACAAAGAGCTTGCCGATAGGTTCAAGAATAGTGGGGTCAGCCTGCTTCAGACCCTCCTTATAAGCAAGGGAAGCAGCGGTCTTGAACGCCATTTCCGAGCTGTCAACGGGGTGATAGGAGCCGTCCACAAGGATAGCCTTAAGTCCCGTAACGGGGCAGCCTGCCAGAACGCCCTTCTTTACGCTGTCCTGAAGTCCCTTTTCAACTGCGGGGAAGAAGTTTTTGGGAACTGCGCCGCCGAATACCTTTTCCTCGAAAACAAGTCCGTCGGAAACGCAGGGTTCAAATTCGATCCAGACGTGACCGTACTGACCGTGACCGCCTGTCTGCTTCTTGTATTTGCCTTCCGCCTTTACCTTTTTGCGGATAGTTTCTCTGTAAGCTATCTTGGGTTCGGTAAGAACAACGTCTGCGCCGAACTTTGATTTGAGCTTTGCAACTGCATTTTCAAGGTGCTGTTCGCCCAGACCCTTAAGGATCTGTTCTTTTGTAAGGGGATCCATATCGTAGCTAAGGGTCTTATCCTCTTCAATAAGACGCTGAACACCTGCGCCCACCTTGCTTTCATCGCCCTGTGACTTTGCGTGTACAGCCATTCCGTAGCAGGGCTTGGGGAATTCTATTGCAGGGATCTTCAATATTCTTGAAGCGTCGCAGATAGTATCGGAGGTGTTTGCGGAGATCTTTACAGCAACGGCAATATCACCTGCGGCAGCTTCGGTTATTTCCGTCTGCTTCTTGCCCAGCATTGTAAACAGCTTGCCGATCTTTTCGGGAGCGCCCGTTGTTGCATTAATATACTCGGCATTTGCCTTAAGCACGCCGCTTATAACCTTTATGTAAGACATTTTGCCAACGAAGGGGTCTGCAACGGTCTTGAAAACGTAAGCGGACATGGGGTCTGACTCCTTGTATTCCACTTCAACAACATCGCCGGAAGCTGTTTCTGCGGTAACAGGCTTATTGTCGCAGGGAGCAGGAAGAAGCAGTTCTATCTCCTTGAGAAGCATATCAACGCCTGCGGTAGTTGCAGCCGAGCAGCACACAACGGGAGTGATGATGCCCTCGTTCATGCCCTTATGTATGCCGTGAACAAGCTCCTTCTGAGTGAACGCTTCACCCTCGAAGAACTTTTCCATAAGCGCTTCATCGGTCTCGGCAACAGCCTCGGAAAATGCGGCAACAAGACCGTCCATACGGTATTCCAGCTTTTCGGAAACATCTGCGGTAGGCATTTCAGTTTCAACTGCATTTCCGTTTGCGTCGTATGTATAAGCCTTCATTTCGATAAGGTTAACGAAGGAAACGACCTGATGATCCTTTATAACGGGGAAAACAACGGGGCAGACGGTAGGTCCGAACTTTGTTTTAAGCTCGGTCAGAACGTTGAAATAGTTTGCGTCGGGGTCGTCTACCTTTGTGATAACGAACATTCTGGGCTTTCCGTTTTCCTCGGCAAGCTCATAAGCCTTTTCCGTACCCACCTTTACGCCGGATTTTGCGGAAACGGTTATCATTACCGTACCTGCAGCGGCGATGCCTTCGTACATACCTCCCGCAAAGTCGAAAAGGCCGGGTGTATCAAGAAGATTTACCTTTATATCGTTATATTCAAAAGAAGCAAGAGCCGTGCCGAGAGAAGCCTTGCGCTTCACTTCCTCGGGGTCGAAATCGCATACAGTGGTTCCGTCCGCAGTTTTGCCAAGACGGTCTGTTGCGCCTGCCTTGAACAGCAGAGCCTCTGCCAGCGACGTCTTGCCCGAACCTGCGTGTCCTGTAAGGGCGATATTCTTAATATTTTCAGCTCCATAATGTTTCATAGGGTCCTACTCTCCAATCTGAATTACTAAATTGTTTAAAATCAACAAAACAAAGGTTGATTACAAATATTATTATATATTATTTTGCTATTTTATGCAATGGTGTAAGGTCATTTTTTACGAATATTTTAAATTTATGCATACAATATTGTACATATTAACGAAAAAATTTGAAAAAATATAAATTAAATGGTTTGTTAAGGATAAAAAACCGTAAATTGTTGCAACTGCTCATCTGTAATGTTATAATAGTTGCAATAAATGATAAAGGAGCAAAGCCTATGAAAAGCTATCTTGATGAAACTCTGTCCGACCTTGAACGTGCGGAGCTGCTGACGGACGAAATGACCGTTTCCGAACAGGCGGCTCAGCTAAGTTATGACGCACCGGCGGTAAAGCGGCTGGGTATCCCCTCCTACAACTGGTGGAACGAGGGCATACACGGTCTTGCACGCTCGGGAACTGCCACAATGTTCCCCCAGACTATCGGTCTTGCGGCTATGTTTGACAGGGAGCTTGTGCATAAAGCGGCGGAAGTGACCTCCACCGAAGCAAGAGCCAAATACAACGCTTACCAAAAGCAGGGCGACACCGACATTTACAAGGGACTTACCCTCTGGGCGCCCAATATAAACATTTTCCGTGACCCACGCTGGGGCAGAGGCCACGAAACCTACGGTGAGGACCCGTTCCTGACTGCGGAGCTTGGCAAGGCTTATGTAAAGGGACTTCAGGGCGAGGGCAGACGGCTTAAAACTGCCGCCTGTGCAAAGCATTTCGCCGTTCACAGCGGTCCGGAAGCCCTGCGCCATAAGTTCAACGCCGAGGTTTCTCCCAAAGACCTTGAAGAGACCTATCTCCCCGCCTTTGAAGCACTGGTGAGCGAAGCAAAGGCCGAGGGTGTAATGGGCGCTTACAACCGTGTGAACGGCGAAGCTGCCTGTGCAAGTCCGTTCCTTATGGAAAAGCTGAGGGAATGGGGCTTTGACGGCTACTTCGTTTCCGACTGCTGGGCAATAAGGGACTTCCACGAAAATCACGGTCTTACCCGAAATGCCGTTGAATCGGCTGCAATGGCTATCAAAGCAGGCTGTGACGTTAACTGCGGCTGCACCTATGCAAATCTCCTCGCCGCTCTTGACGAGGGACTTATAACGGAAAATGACATACGGACTGCCTGCGTTCATCTGATGAGAACAAGAATACGCCTTGGAATGTTCGACAAGGAAACGGAGTTTGACAATATTCCCTACAGCGTTGTTTCCTGTCCCGAGCATAAGGCGGTTTCCCTGCACTGTGCGGAGCGCTCAATGGTGCTGCTGAAAAACAGCGGTATGCTCCCACTTGACGAAAGCAAAATAAAAACTCTTGCCGTAATAGGCCCCAACAGCGACAGCAAGGCCGCTCTTGAGGGCAACTACTGCGGAACTGCCGACAGGTACGTCACCTTCCTCGAAGGAATACAGGACAGGTTCGGCGGACGGGTGCTTTACGCCGAGGGCTGTCACCTTTACAAGGACAGAAGCTCCGGTCTTGCACGTTCGGGTGACAGATACGCTGAAGCTGTTGCCTGTGCGGAAAACGCCGACGCAGTTATACTCTGCCTTGGTCTTGACGCAACTATCGAGGGCGAAGAGGGCGACACGGGCAACGAGTTTTCCTCCGGTGACAAAAAAGACCTGCGCCTTCCCGAAAGCCAGCGCATACTTCTGAAAAAAATACTTGAAACGGGCAAGCCTGCTGTCGTTGTCTGCGCCGCAGGAAGTGCCATAAACATCGAAGCGCAGCCCGACGCTCTCATTCACGCCTGGTACCCAGGTTCGGAGGGCGGAACGGCTCTTGCGGAGATCTTATTCGGGGATGTTTCCCCCTCGGGAAAGCTGCCCGTAACATTCTACGAAAGTGCGGAGCTGCTGCCCGATTTCGAGGATTATTCCATGAAGAACAGGACCTACCGATATGCCGAAAATAACGTGCTTTATCCCTTCGGCTACGGACTTACCTATTCAAAGATAGTCTGCACCGAGGTAAAATATTCCGGCGGCACGGCTTACGTTACCGCAGAAAACAAGGGCGATATTCCCACCGAAGACGTTATCCAGCTTTATGTAAAGGACAGGAGCGAGCAAGCCGTTCCCAACCACAGCTTATGCGGCTTTAAGCGGATAAGCCTTGCTCCCGGTGAAAAGGCGGTATTCGAAATACCCGTTCCTCTTATGAGCCTTTCTGCCGTTGATGATACCGGTGAGAGAAAAATATTTGGCAGCAGCTTCACTCTTTACGCAGGCACCTGTCAGCCCGACGCTCTGAGCCGCAAACTCAGCGGAACGGTCTGTGCGGAAACTACGGTCATTCTTTAACGGAATTGCGCTTGTGTTCTATGCGTTTTGTGATAAAAAGCGGCGAAAGTATGAGAGTAATAACGACCGAAGCCGCAGCTGCAAAAAATTTCGTGCTTTTTTTCATATAAAAGCCTCCATTAAGCTATTTTGGAAAAATCATATCATATATAACAGAAAAAACAATGTAAGTTTTAAGAAAATCAAGTGAAAATCAGGGAGATGACAGTTATGTGGCTTGCGGCAGCCTTCGGCTCGGCGCTTTTTGCAGGAATGACCTCCGTGCTGGCGAAATGCGGCATAAAAAAAGCCGACCCCGATGCTGTTACCGCACTTCGGACGGCGGCTGTGCTTGTTTTTGCGTGGCTTATGGTGTTTATAACCGGCGCATGGCAGGGAATTGAAAACGTCAGCGTAAAAACGTGGGTATTTCTCGTTCTTTCGGGACTTGCAACGGGAGCTTCCTGGATATGCTATTTCAGAGCGCTGCAGCTTGGGGAGGTGAACAAGGTAGTTTCCGTTGACAAGTCAAGCACGGTGCTCACCATAATCCTTGCGGTGATATTTCTGGGCGAGAGCCTTACCCCGTTAAAGGCAGTGGGAGCCGCCGCTGCAGCCGCAGGTACATATGTAATGACGGGCAAAAAGGAATGCGGCGAAAGCGGCAAGGACAGCCGTATGTGGCTTGTTTACGCTATTTTGTCGGCAGTTTTTGCAAGCCTTACTTCTATTCTGGGAAAAATGGGCATAGAGGGCGTTGATTCAAACCTTGGAACGGCGGTAAGAACGACAGTGGTGCTTGCTGCGGCGTGGGGAATAGTTTTTGCAAGAGGAAAAGCCGCCGAGGTGAAGAAAATAGGCGGCAGAGAGCTGCTGTTCGTGCTTCTTTCGGGAGCGGCAACGGGGGCTTCGTGGCTTTGCTATTACAGCGCTCTGAAAAACGGACCTGCGAGCATTGTTGTTTCCGTTGACAAGCTGAGTGTTCTTTTCACCGCCCTGTTCTCCCGTGTGATACTTGGAGAACGGCTTAACAAGCGCTCCGTGGCAGGTCTTACACTTATTACGGCAGGAACCTTGGCGATGATATTCTGAAAAATTCCCGTAAATTTCATTTTTTCAAAAAATATTTATTATGCCTATTGAAATCATATGATTAATATGCTATAATGTTTTTATAAGTTAAGAAAAACGATTTTAAACGGGAGGTTTTTTGCGTGAAAATATCAACAAAAGGAAGATACGCTCTGAGAATGATGCTTGACCTTAGCCAGAGCAGCGGCGACGAATTTGTTGCGCTGAAAGACATTGCTGAACGCCAGAATATTTCCAAAAAATATCTCGAACAGATAGTTCCCCTTCTCAACGGCGCAGGTATGCTCCAGACAAACAGAGGTTATCAGGGCGGATACCGTCTTGCCCGAAAGCCGTCGGAATACACCGTTGCGGAAATACTTAAAGTAACGGAGGGAAACCTTGCCCCTGTTGCCTGCCTTGAAACGGAAACAATGCAGTGCGAACGTTACGCCGAATGTATGACCATCGGTGTTTGGGAGGGACTTTACAAGGTCATTACCGAATATCTCGGCGGAATTACTTTGCAGGATATTATCGACAGAGGCAGCTCCAACGCTGCGGATAATTATTCCATTTAATTTGGAGCGTGGAGAGTGAAGTGTGGAATTATGGTATCGCCTGCGGCGATTTATTAAAAAATCCGTGAGCGAAGCGAACACCTTAATTATTCATTATTCATTTTTCGTTATTAATTTTATGTAGGGACGGGTCTGCCGTCCCGATTTTTTTCGCACAAAATCAGCATCGTTTCGCATTATCTCTGTAGGGGCGCACATTGTGCGCCCGTTGCCCCACCCCACAAATCAGGAACGGCTTGCCCGTTCCACTCCCACACACAGGAACCCCACACCCGTTACAGCAAACAACAAACTACCAAAAGCCGCATAGCGGTGGCCTGGAGAGGGTTGGGGGTTTGGGGAAAGAGAGTGCAGAGGGAAAACCGCAAGGGGGATAGGGGGAGGGCGGCCCAGCGGCCCTTTTGTACCGGAGCGCCTCCCCCTTGCCCCCTGAAGGTTGTCCCTTTGCATACCGTGCCATACAGAAGTACACCCAAAAAAGAAGTCA
>JALEJQ010000068.1 GCA_022769565.1 Oscillospiraceae bacterium | reverse complement strand
GGAGTTTGACGCAGAGTGGGCGTATTATAGACACCGTATTTATCCATAGGTTAAATGGTTATTAGTATCAAAAATATGCGGAAGCGGCAGGCGTAAAAAAGGTTACAATACATTTACAATTTGCCGCCTTTAAGGTTACAGTCCTCCTGCCGCAAGCCCTCAAACCTCGCTGTTATGGGAAAAATCAACATATAAACACGCAAATTGTTCCTTTAAATAAGTAATATATGTTTATTGACTTTTTTTTAATTATATTGTATAATTTTAAGGCAGCACTCTGCACGGCCTTTTACGGCGGCGCAGAGGGTAAAAATGTTGATAACACTTGTGACGAAAGGAAGTCGGTTATGGATTCAGACGGGTTTGCGGGGAGTTTAATTATTCTTGCGCTTATTCTTGTTAAGGCGTTTACTACGGTGTGCGAATACGCAGTCACCGAAGTCAGCGACTCAAAGGTCAAAAATTTTGAAAACGGGAGCAAGGCGGAAAAGCGGCTCTTCCGGCTGCTGGAGCATCCTTCAAGGGTAGTTACGGCATTTTCCGTCAACAGGATATTTTCCGCTGTACTCATAGCTTATGCTGCTGTCATTGTTTACAGCGCACCCCTTGGCAGGTTCATAGACAGGCACATTTCGGGAAGCGCTGTGCAGGACGGGATAAGCACCGTTTCGCTTATTTTATCTTACATTATCATTCTCACAGCCACCGTGTTTGTTCTGACGGTATTCTGCGAGGGACTGCCCAAAAAGCTGGCGGCTTCGGCAAATGCGGAGAAGCTGGCGGTAAAGTGCGGACTTGCAGTTAAGATAATTCTTGTTCTGTTCACCCCTCTGACGGCTCTTTCGGGCACTGCGGTAAGGCTCCTTTCCGGACTTTTCGGGTCAAAAGCCTCCGAAGCAGCGGACAGCGTTACCGAAGAAGAGATACTTATGATGGTGGACGCAGGAAACGAAACAGGCGTTATCGAGGAATCCCAGAAGGAAATGATAAACAACGTTTTCGAGTTCAGCGACCTTACCGTATCCGATGTTATGACCCACAGAACAGATATTGTGGGCGTTGAGACGGAAGCCTCAGTTTCAGACGTTGTAAACGCAGCCATAAGCAGCGGTTTTTCAAGAATACCCGTTTATGAGGGCAGCATGGACCGCATAACCGGCATAATATGCGTTAAGGACCTGCTCTGTATGGTAGGCTCGGACGCAGCCTCAGGCGCAAAAGCAAAGGATTTTCTCAGGGAAATGATCTATGTGCCGGAATCCATGACCTGCGGCGAGCTTTTCAAGCAGTTTTCTGCAAAGAAAATGCAGATGGCGGTGGTTGCCGACGAATACGGAGGTACCGCAGGCATAGTTACGATGGAAGACGTTGTGGAGACCATTGTGGGAAATATCCAGGACGAATATGACGATGAAGAAGAGGAAATAAAGAAAATTTCCGATGATACATATACCATCAGCGGAACGGCGTCCCCCGAAGCCGTGTTTGAGCAGCTTGGGCTCACTCTTCCCGAGGACAGCGATTTCGATACCATGAGCGGATTTATCGTTGACCTGCTGGGCCGCATACCCGAGGAGAACGAGAACCCCTCTGTGCGCTATGAAAACGTCCTGTTTACCGTGCTTATTACGGAGGATATGTGCATATCAAAGCTGAAAGCGGAAATATGCGGTGATGACACAAGTGATAAAAATGAAAATAATATAAATACAAAGGAGAAAAAAGAAGAGCATGAATACGAAGAAAAAAATTAGCCTTGTCCTTGCGGTGCTGATGTGCGCCTCCGTTCTTGCCACCGGCTGTAAGAAGACCGACGAGGATGGTCCAAGCCTTACCGACGCCTCACAGGCGCAGGTCTCCGAGCTTACACAGATGACTACAACAGAGGAGACCACGACCACCACAGCGGCAACTACGACCGAAACAGAAACGGAGACCGAGACCGAGACTGAGACAGAAAGTGAGACCGAGGAAACTACAGAAGAGACCTCGGAAACTACTGCCGAAGAAACTTCCGCCGTTTCCGATACGACCTCGGAAACTACGACAAAGGCTGAGACATCTTCTACGACCGCCAAAAAAGAGTGGAACGAGACCGAAATAAGCGAGACCATGTACACCACTCAGGCATGCTACTCCAGAAAGAAGCCTATCGTTGGCGCAGAGACCGTTTCACAGTACAAAAAGGGCACAAAGGTACAGGTAGTTGCTGCTACAGATACAGGCTACTATAAGATCGCAGACGGCTCCTTCATCCACTCCGATTATCTTACAGACGAAAAGCCTGCTTCCACCACAAAGACTACCACAACGGAAACTACAGCCGAGACCACCAAGTCCGACGGCGGAAGCTCTTCCGTTTCCACTTCCTACAACATTGACTATACAACAAGATACGGCTACAAGTCACTTACAAAGGATCAGCAGAAGCTTTACGGAGATATAGTAAAGGCTGCGGAAAACTTTGAAACAACGGTATCCGTTCCCTCCGGACTTCTTTCCGAGGACATTGTAAAGGTATACCTCATGGTCTACAATCAGGAGCCTCAGCTTTTCTGGCTCTCAAGAGATATCCCCTCCGGCTACGGTTCCATTACTCTCAAATATTTCATCGGCAAGGACGACGCTGCAGCCATTCAGAAGAATATCAACTCCAACGTTAAATCCATTCTCTCAACCGCAAACCAGTACACAAGCACCTTCAGCAAGCTCAAGGTATTCTACGACTGGATAATCAAGAACAACGAATTCAGCAAGTCCGAGGACAACGACACCTGCTCCATTATCAACGGTCTTACTGCCGGCGGAAACCTCCAGTGCATCGGCTATGCAAAGGCAATGCAGTATCTCTGCGACCTTGCCGGAATCGAAAGCATGGTAATAATCGGCACAAACCCCGACAACGCTTCCCACGCATGGAACATCGTTTACTGCGACAACGGCTACTACCACCTTGACTCCACATGGGGCGATCCTATTAACGAACACAATTCCAACTACATAAGATACAACTGGTTCCTTGTTCCCGATGCATGGATAAAGGACGACCACATCAACGTTAACCTCTTCTTCAGAAGCAACGGAACAACTATAAAGCTCTTCGACCCTCCTGCCTGCACAAAGACAGCCTGCAACTACTTCAAGGCTTACAACAAGGAGTATGACAACGTTGACGACGCTGTTCAGGGTATGTATGACGAGCTTGCCGCTGCTATCAAGGCAGGCAGAAACGTTGCAGAGATAAGAGTTACCTCCAAGGAGATATGGGATACTCTCCATTCCGACAAGTACGCAATTGCTTTCCAGAACTTTGCAAAGGAAAAGGGCGATGTAAAGAAGCTGGCAAGACAGAAGGTAAGAAGCGAAGGCGTTCTTGTAGTACAGTACGATATTTTCTACAATTAAATTATTACGGGGTAATGTCCTGAGGACGTTTTCCGTATCCTTACGGGCGGAATAAATTTCTGCCCGTATCAATTTTATCAAAGATGAAAATTTTGGCAAAAACAGAAAGGATCATTAAAATGTTTAATATGAAGAAGCTCAGTGCAGCGCTTGCCTGCTGCCTTTCCATTGCTATCCTCGCTTCCGGCTGCGGAAACAGCGGCTCTGACGGCGAAGACGAGATAGTTGCTAACGTTATAACCTCCGCAGCAGACGGAGAAAGCTCCGACAGCACAAACGACACCGAAGCTGCAGGCGGCGCTGAGGGCACACAGACCTCCCCCGTTGAAACGGAGATAGTTACCGATGACAGCGGAAACGCAGTAACAGGCGTTAACGGCAACGTTATCACCGAGCCCGCAAACACCCAGCCTCCCACGACAGGCACACTTTCCGACGAAGACATACAGGCTGTTATGACCTCAACCGCTACTCAGGCAACAACTGTTGTAAACGCAGCGGTAGATAACAGCACAAGATATGCCTACAACACCCTTGACGACGATGAAAAGGCTCTCTATGACGCTATTCTCGGCGCTGCTTCAACAATGAACTTCAAGATCAGAGGCACGGAAAACGTGAGCATGGAAAAATGGGCAAAGGTATTCGGCATGGTCTACAATCAGGAACCCCAGCTTTTCTGGCTCAACAGCAAGATAAAGATCGGCAAGATCTACTTCAACGAAACAGATACCGAAAAGATAGCTTCAATGCAGAAGGAAATAGACGCTACCGTAAGCAAGATACTCAAGGAAGCAAACGGCAAATCCTCTACATATGACAAGCTTAAGGTATTCCACGACCACCTCGTGCTCAATTCCACCTTTGAAAAGAGCGAAGAAGTCGGAAGCTACAACCAGTCCATCTATAACGCTTTTGCAGGCGGAACAAGCTCTCAGGGCGACATCCAGTGCAACGGCTATGCTAAAGCGATGCAGTACCTCTGCGATCAGGCAGGAATCGACTGCATGGTCATCACAGGAACCAACAAGGACGGCGCTACCCACGCATGGAACAAGGTAAAGGTTGACGGCGAATGGTACAACCTTGACTGCACATGGGACGACCCCATCCTCTCCACTCCCGTTTACAACTACATAAGATACAACAACTTCCTCGTTCCCGATGAATGGATAAACGACAAATCCCACTTCAACGTTAATAAAGTTACCCTTAAATCCGGCAAGAGCTTCTCTTACTTCACTCCCCCCAAGGCAACCGCTACCGCACAGAACTACTTTATCAAGAACAACCTTGTTTACTCCGATTTCGACTCCGCAGACAAGGCTCTGAAAAAGGCTCTCGAGGACACAGCTTCCTCAGGCGGCACAGTAGCCGAGATAATGGTATCCTCAAAGGATATTTACAACAAGCTCACTTCCGACCTTAAGGGTTATCAGGACTATATCAAGGGCAAGAATTCCAAGGTTAAGGGCGTTGCGGACAACTGCAACGAAAATATGCTCATAGTTCAGCTTGACGTTAAGTACAACTGATGAAAAAACGCTTTATTTCCGCCGCAGCGGCTCTGGCGCTCTATCTGACCGCCTGCACACCCGTTAATGAGGACGTTGCGGCAGCCGAAAGCGGCGAATCTGATGTTTATATCTCACCGGAAGCGGAAAATACAGCTTCGGCAGGCAGCTATGTGCGCTCCTTCCTTACCGAAGAGGAAAAACAGGCGTATGACAGCCTTGTTGAAGCGGTAAACAACTATGAACCGCTGATAATTTTCCCCGAAGGCTTTGACGAAGCAGCAATGAAGAAGATATTTACCCTTGTTTATACTCAGGAAAACAGGATATTCTGGCTCGACAGCAAGTTTTACTGCGACGGGGAAACAAGGACAATAAATCTTTTCTACCGCTACAACAAGGACGAAGCAGGCGAAATGAGAGCGGTGCTTGACCTTGCGGCAGGAAAGATACTGGGCTCTGTCCCCGAAGGCAGCTCCGATTATGAAAAAATACTGATATTCCATGACGCAATAGTTTTAGGCTGCGATTTTTCCAAGGAGGGCAAGTATTCCAACACGGCTTACGGCGCTCTTGTGGACGGCTCGGCACAGTGCGAAGGCTACGCTTTTGCGCTGTCCTACCTCTGCAGCTCGGCAGGCATTGAAAACTATGTGGTCCAGGGCAGCAGCAAGGAGGGCGCAAGCCACGCCTGGAACAAGGTTCTTGCAAACGGAAAATGGTACAACACCGACTGCACATGGGATGATCCCATACTTAAATACGAAAATCCCGATTACCTGCGCCACGATTACTTTTTAGTTTCGGACGCTGAAATAAACGGCAGGACGCACTTCCCCGATGAAAGCCTTTTCCCTCCTGCGGAATGTACCGCCTCGGACAGAAACTATTTTATAAAGAACGGTCTTATGTTCATCACTCCCGAGGAAGGCGAAAAGGGTCTTTCGGAAGCCGTGCGGCTGGCTGCCTCGGCAGGAAAGACCGAAGCGGAAATTCGTTTTGACAACAAAGAAGCCTACGATGCGGCAAACGAGCATCTTTTTGCCGAGGACGGCTTCAAGAAGATAATTGAAGACCTGAACGGAAATTATGGACTGAAAATAAAGTCTGCCCATAAAACCGTTAACGACAGTATGTATATAATACACATTTCTCTTGTTTTTTAAAATATTGTCTGATTGATACCCAAAGGATCGTTTTATTATGATGAAGCAAAACGGAAAAAAAATAACTGCGCTTATCCTTGCGGCAGCTTCTGCGGCGGCCGTTCTGTCCGCCTGCACAAGAGACAGCGGCGCAGACTGGGAGGATACCCTGCCCTCGGCGGTAACTACAACGTCCGAGAGCAGCGTTATGGTCATTGAGGAGGACACCAAGCCGCCTATCTCTATTTCCATGCCGGAAACTACGACCACAACGGAACGGAAAACAGAGCTTGCAACAACGGCTTCGGCTGTTACGGAAGAAACTGAGGAAACAACATCCCAAAGCACCATTACGGGCATATCCACCGTTCCTGCGGTAGATCTTACTTCAACTGCCGTTACAACTACGGTGCCCACCTCCGGGTCTTCTTCGGTATCTTCCTCCGAAACAAGCACGGCAGGCTCCTCCGAAACACGGGAAAGCACTTCGGACACGGAGACCTTCTCCTCCGAGGTATCTTCCACAAGCGAAACATCATCGGTCACATCTGCGGAGGAACAGGACGGAGAAAAGCCCTACGTTTTCAACGACCCTATAAGCAGACCCTACTGCTACTTCACTCTGGACGAAAGGCTGCGGCAGGCATATGACCTTATCATCAACGCCATAACAAACCTTGAAGATGAAGTCGAGCTGCCGGATGAGCTTGCGCTGACAGCGGAGGAATACTGCGACCTTTACCAGATGATATACGACAGCGAGCACTCCGTTTTTTACATCAGCACCCGTATGACCTATGCAACAAAAATATCCACGCAGACCATTGCCGGAGCAGAGTTTGTTTATATCTATACCGAAGATGAAATAAAAGCTATGCAGAAGAAAACAGACGAGGCTGCAAACGCCATTATAAGTGAAATAACGGAGGATATGACGGAATACGATATTGTAAAGCTTTTTTATGATAAGCTGGCAGGAGAAGTCATTTACGATGAAACTGCCCCCAATCTGCGTGATATTTACGGCGCTCTTGTGGACAAAAAGGCAGTATGCGGCGGCTATGCAAAGGCGTTCAGCTATCTCTGCGACAAGGTTGGTATAGAAAGCCTTACCATAACAGGAGATTTTGATGAGATACCCCATATGTGGAATATGGTAAAGCTGGACGGTGAATGGTATCATGTGGACGCTACCGCAGGATATGTGAAAAATCCAGTAGTGCCTTATATAAGATATGATTACCTCTGCACCAGCGATGAGATAGTATTAAGATCGCGCACCGTTTACGAGCAGAGCTATTCCTATCCCAAGGCTGAATCAATGAAATACAACTACTATGTTTACAACAATCTTGTTGCAGACAGCGTGGAAAGCGCCGAAAAGCTGCTCATGGACGGTATCGTGGCAGCCACCGAAAAGGGCGAAGGCGTTATCCAGATAGCCTGCTCCGATGACAAGGTCTTTGAAGATGTGGTGTATTACCTTTTTGACAAGAGTCAGGCAAATGCGCTTAACATTTATGACAAAGCCTACAGCCTTGCAGCGAAAAAATATAACCGTGAATCTATAATTTACAATCAGGAAAAAAATACAAGAGTTATCAAGCTGTTCCTTGAATATCTTGATTAAGTCCGTATTAAAGTCCCCCGTAAGGACTTTGGAGGTATCTGATTTGCGAAAACTTATACCGCCTGTTCTGGCGGCTGCGGTACTGCTCTGCAGCTGCTCGGACAGGACGCAGGATCCCGACGAACTTTCATACAGCGGAAGCTACCATATGATAGCGGACGGCACCACCGTTCTTATTGAAGAAAAGGAGCCGCCTGTGCAGAAAACTGCTGTGTATATTCCCGAAGGAATGGAAACGGTATATGCAAGCGAGCGCCTTGACAAGGAGCAGAAGGAAATTTTCGATATGCTTGTGGAAAGCATAGGAAACTGCGAAGCCGAGGTGCCAATGCTTGACGACGCTTCCGTTTATACCACTCTGCTCAACCTTGTAAGCATTGAACAGCTGGGCTACAGCCACATTGCCAAAAGAGCCGTTGGAGAATTTGACATTGAACAGGAATATTTCCCCGTGGAATTCACCTACCGCTTTACGCCTGAGGAAATGAGCAATATGAACCGCTCCGCCGAAGCCGCAGCCAACGAGATAATGGCAGGCGTTACCGACGATATGACGGTTTACGACAAGCTGAAATATTTTCACGACTACCTTGTTACCCATTGCGAAAGCAGCACCGATGACCCCTATGCCAACACCGTTTACGGTGCGCTTGTAAAGGGCAAGGCGCTGTGCGAAGGGTATGCAAAGAGTTTTTCCTACCTTTGCAACAAGGCAGGCATAGAAAATATGATAGTTACAGGCTCCACGGACGTAGCGCATATGTGGAACATGGTAAAGGTGGACGGTAACTGGTATCATGTGGACGTTACTTGGGATAAGCCTGACGGAATGCTTGCGGAAATGTACCCCGATATGATACTTTACCAGTATTTTATGGTAACGGATTCGGTCATAGAAAACGACCATACTATATGGACGGTAAGCAGCGACCCTCCACACGCATACAGCACCAAGGAAAACTATTTTGTGAAGGAAAAAACCTATGTAACGAGCGCCGCAGACTTTGAGACCGCAGCGGAAACGGCATTCAGAAAAGCAGTCGCCGAGCGGAGAAGCTCTGCGATGATAAAATTTGAGACAAACAACCTTATGCACTCCGTAATGGGTCAGTTATCCGATTCAGCGGAAAGCGGCGGAGATTATCTCAAAGAAATGATAAACCGCATAAGTGAAGAATCGGGAGTAAAGCTGAATATAAGCTGGACAGATTATTACTCTCCGTACAGAATACTTGTTTTTTTAATAAATTATAACTAAAAGTAAAACGCAAGGCGTGATCCACACTAACGGAACCGACAATATACGGGGCTGTTTATGTGAATTGCGCCTGTAATTTTTCGCAATATCTCTGTAGGGGATGGGTTTCCCATCCCGATTTGACCCAATTCGGTGCAGTAGGACGGGAGACCCGTCCCCTACATAAAATTTGAATAATTTAAAACCGTGAGCGCAGCGAACACCTTATACTAATAACCATTTGTTCTATGGATAAAGACGGTGGATAGAATACGTCCAATCAAGGAAAACGACCGCAGGCAGGCTGCCGCCTGTCAAGGGAGTTTGACGCAGAGTGGGCGTATTATAGCCGCCGTATTTTATCCATAGGTTAAATGGTTA
>JALEJQ010000067.1 GCA_022769565.1 Oscillospiraceae bacterium | reverse complement strand
GAACGGCGGCTTTTACATTTTCTTCAAAAGACATTTTTACCTGATCCTTTCAATTAAGTGTGAGGTGTGAAGAGTGGAGAGTGGAGTTAATATGCGCTTCGCTAAGTGAATAATGAAGAATGAATAATTAAGGTATGGCCTGCGGTGATGATTTTTGTAGGTGACGTGTCTCCCGTCCCGTTTTTTACGCAAATACGATATTTTTTAACAAATCATCTGTAGGGGCGCACAGTGTGCGCCCGCTTAACAAACACACAAAAAGAAACGGCTTCCCCGTTCCGATCAAACCCAATCCAGCGCAAACGGGGCGAAGTGCCAATAATTCCGAATTCCTAATTCCGCATTCCGAATTTAATATTGCCGTGTCGCAAGAAATACACCTCGCTGCGCTCGGTATATTTCTTGCGAGGAAACTTTTATTTTTATAGGATAGAATGGCGCAATTCACATTTGGTCGGTTTTTCCACATTTGTTTTGATACAAAACATTACTTGGTTCCGCTTTTTGGTGTGAATTGCGCCTTTGATTTTTTACTTTGCCGCTTTTAACACGGCTTGGCGTTATGCCTTACTTTAGGGGTGTTTCGCTTCTGCGGAAGCGACAAGGTGGCGCTGCCCCCTTGACCCCTGCCACCCTTTGAAAAGCGTGGACGTAAACTTTATTCCGCTGCGCTGACGGGCGGCTTACTCGCTTGCCCTCAGCTTCTTTGCACACGCAATTCCGCATATGAGCCAGAACAGCGGTGCTACCGTTACCGAGCTTGCGCTGAAAATCGCCTGTACGATATATGCTGCAATTGCTCCGAACACTGCTGCATAATACCATTTCCTGCTGTCCGCCAAAAACAGCTTCATTCCGCTTGCGCAGTTCTTTATTACTATTCCCAAGAATACCAAGTAACCTATCAGCGCAGGTATTCCCCTTGTTGCTGCTGTGTAAAGGTACTCGTTATAGCTCCTGTCTATAGAACAGGTCACAAGCTCCTCGTCAAGCAGCTGATACTTTGCAAGGCAGTCGGGACCTATTCCAAGTATGGGATGCGCCTTGATGAAATACATACTTCTCTCAAAGCCTATCTCATAGAGCGACTGGGTATTCATCGGAGAAAAGCTCAGTACGATGAAAAGTCTGTAATATGCATCGTAATATGCGATCTCCTTATCTCTTATATAGATGCCCTGGAATATCAGCACCAGCGCCAGAACTGCCGCCATTGCCGCCATAAGCACGGCGTATCTCTTCATCGGCGTTCTCAGCTTTCCACTTTCAAACGCTGTACCGCCCTTTTTCTTATTCATTATAACGACTGCCGTTACAAACACAAAAACGCAGCCTATGCCTATTATCGGCACTATTGAAGATGTAAACAAGCCCGTCAGCCAGAAAAGCACCGCCGAAGCGCCGTACACCCTTGCTCTTGTAACGTTTTCCTCGAACACCGCACCCGTAAAGGCAATGCCCGTTACTATTGTAAGGAAGGAGCCGTACAATATAGGGCTGTCGGAAAGTCCGCTTGAAAGCATAACATCTCTCAGTGCAGCTGTAGGCAGGTCGGCATAATCCGTAAGGAAATCAAAATTCGGGATATGCTGCAGCACAGCTATCACCGCCTGGACAATGCCCGTTCCGACGATTATATCCATCACAAGCCGCACAGTTTTTTCCTTTGTAAGAGTGGTCGCAAGGAGGAAAATGCCGAAATACGCAAACAGCGCAAGCAGTCCCTCATATCGTCCAAGCTCGCCCTCCAGCGCCGTGCTCACGAACTCGCTTACGCTTTCCGCACTGAGCCTGTCGTCCGAAGCTGTCCTTATAACAACGCCGTAATAGGACGCAAACGCCCACACCGCCATAAAAACAACAGCGAAATAGGACTTGTTCTCCTTAAAGCTCTGCTCCTTTTTCAGCATTGCTATTATAAAGAACAGTATGCAGGAAAAGCCCGTAAGGTAAAGGAACGCTCCCAGAAAAGCGGAAGAAGCCTTTGCCGCCGAGATAACAAAATTTCCTATCTGCGGAATAATAATACACAGCGCAAGCATTACTCCTACCCACTTTTGCAGCGTTTCGGACTTCATATTAAGTATAAAATTTGACTTTTCGGTGGTTCCGAAAATGGTCTTAGGCGTTTTTGCCACTTTATCACACCCTTTTTTGTTATAAAAAGCAAAACCCTGCACACCCGATAGAGTACGCAGGGTATAAGTTCTTGTCAATATTACTTAGCGTATTCAACTACACGGCTTTCACGAATGATATTAACTTTTATCTGTCCCGGATAATCCATTTCATTTTCAATACGTTTTGCAATATCTCTTGCAACGATGACCATCTTTTCATCGTTGATCTGATCGGGGAATACCATAATGCGGACTTCCCTGCCTGCCTGAATAGCGAAGGATTTTTCAACTCCCTCATAAGAGGAGCAGATCTCCTCCAGCTTTTCAAGACGCTTGATGTAATTTTCGTAATTTTCGCTTCTTGCACCCGGTCTTGCGGCGGAAATAGCGTCGGCAGCCTGTACAAGTGCGGCAACAACGGACTTTATCTCAACATCGCCGTGGTGAGCCTCGACAGCGTGGATAACGTCTGCACTTTCCTTGTACTTGCGGCAGACATCAACGCCAATCTGAACGTGTGAGCCTTCTATCTCGTAGCTGAGAGCCTTGCCTATGTCGTGGAGAAGTCCTGCTCTCCGTGCAAGGTTAGCGTCAACTCCAAGCTCGGAAGCCATTATTCCGGCAAGGTGAGCCACCTCAATGGAGTGGTTAAGCACGTTCTGACGATAAGAGGTTCTGTAATGCAGACGGCCGAGAAGCCTTACAAGCTCATGGTTAAGACCGTGAACGTTAGTCTCGAGAACGGCTCTTTCGCCCTCCTGCTTGATGATATGTTCAACCTCACGCCTTGCCTTGTCCACCATTTCCTCGATTCTGGAGGGGTGAATACGACCGTCGGCAATAAGCTTTTCAAGGGCAATTCTTGCCACCTCACGCCTTGCCTGGTCGAAGCAGGAAAGTGTGATAGCCTCGGGGGTGTCGTCGATAATAAGGTCAACACCGGTAAGTGTTTCAAGTGTACGGATATTGCGTCCCTCACGGCCGATGATACGTCCCTTCATCTCGTCATTTGGGAGCGGAACAACGGAAACTGCGGATTCGGACACCTGATCTGCGGAGCATTTGGAAATTGCAAGGGAAATAAGGTTTCTCGCCTTTTCCTCGCACTCGTCCTTAAGCTGCTGCTCATAGGACTGTATTTTCAGGGCTTTTTCGTGAACGAGCTCGTTTTCGAGCATGGAAAGCAGGTGTTCCTTAGCCTGTTCCATAGTGAACTGGGAAATTTTTTCCAGTATTTCCATCTGGGACTTTTTGATCTTGTCAGCTTCTTCAAGCTTTTCGTCAGCCTGCTTGATCTTTTTCTGAAGTATCTCGTCCTTTTTTTCAAGGCTGTCGGTCTTTTTGTCAAGATTTTCCTCTTTCTGCTGGATACGGCGTTCCTGACGGGAGATCTCGCTTCTGCGTTCTTTTATCTCCTTTTCAAGGTCGGAACGGCTTTTGTGTATCTCGTCCTTAGCCTCCACCAGAGCGATCTTTTTCTGATTTTCGGCTTCTTTTTTTGCCTCATCGACTATTCTTTCCGCCTCTTTTTCTGCGGAGCCGATAGCCGATTCAGCCTGCTGTCTGCGGTGCTTCACGCCGGCGAAGAACATTACCGTTCCGAAAACGCCGCCGCCGACAACGAAAGCAACGATAGCTGCAATTATAACTGCCGGTGACAAATCTAATACCTCCTCATAAATTGTAATGTAAACGTTACTTCGGAGGCGAAATAAGAGGATTTCACGCCGCAAAGCTTTTTTCTGCGGCAGAGCATCTGTCTGAATAATATCCCCAATCTGAATAAATAAACAATATTCCTTTACATTTTGTATATTTCGCAAGAATAAATACCTTGTGTATAGAATAACTGCCCTTTCAAATGAGCCACTATGAAAAGATAGAATATATGAAAACCTCTATTCGACCATAGAAGTAAGAAAAAAACAGATCTGCAATCTATATTTCCGAAGCATTTGCGGCGGTTTTGTAAACCTTTTCCGCTTTTGCTTACCTTAATATATATTTATATTGCATTCATTCTTTTATTTTAATATAAAACGTTTAAATTGTCAAGGCAATTTATACAATTTGACACTATTTCATAATATATTGTGTTTTATACTGTGAAAAGTTACAAACCGCAAACTGAATTTGGAAAGTTGAAAGTGGAAAGTGGAATTATGGCGCTTCGCTGAATGAATAATGAAGAATGAATAGTGAATAATGAATAATTATGGTATCGCCTGCGGCGATGTTATTTGAAAGCTCTCAGTTCAATATACGCCCGTTTCGCCGCAGATTGTTCATTCTTCATTATTATTATAGCAAAGCACACATAATTCCGCATTACGAATTCCGAATTCCGCATTAAATATATTTCCACTTTCCACTTTCAACTTTCCAAATTCAAAAAATGTTTTCCTAAATTATGAAATAAGGCTTTATTATGGCTTGACAATAATAATTCAAAGGTTTATAATGTTAGTAATTGCTTGTGTTTTTAAGCTATTTTTAAGCTATTCTATTTTTTATTGGAGGTCATCAAAATGTCCAGAGTTTATAACTTCAGCGCAGGTCCGGCTGTCCTTCCGGAAGAAGTCCTCAAAGAAGCCGCAGCAGAAATGCTCGATTATAACGGCACAGGTATGTCCGTTATGGAAATGTCCCACCGTTCCAAGGCTTTTGAAGAGATAATCAATACTGCTGAACAGGACCTCAGGGATCTTATGAATATCCCCGACAACTACAAGGTTCTCTTCCTTCAGGGCGGCGCTTCCCAGCAGTTCGCTATGATACCTATGAACTTTATGAAGAACGGCGTTGCAGATTACATAATCACAGGTCAGTGGGCTAAAAAGGCTTGGCAGGAGGCTCAGAAGTACGGCAAGGCTAACGCTGTAGCTTCTTCCGCAGACAAGACCTTCTCCTACATCCCCGACTGCTCCGACCTTCCTATCGACGACGACGCAGACTACGTTTACATCTGCGAAAACAACACTATCTACGGCACAAAGTTCAAGGAGCTCCCCAACACTAAGGGCAAGACCCTTATTGCGGACGTTTCCTCCTGCTTCCTCTCCGAACCCGTTGACGTTACAAAGTACGGCGTTATCTACGGCGGCGTTCAGAAGAATGTCGGCCCCGCAGGCGTTGTTATCGCTATAATCAGAGAAGACCTTATCCCCGAAAAGCCCTATGTTGAAAATACACCTACAATGCTCCAGTACAAGACTCAGGCTGACAACAATTCCCTTTACAACACACCTCCCTGCTACGGCATCTACATCTGCGGCAAGGTGTTCAAGTGGATAAAGAAGATGGGCGGACTTGAAGCTATGAAGGCTCACAACGAAAAGAAAGCCGCTATCCTTTACGATTATCTTGATCAGAGTAAGCTGTTTAAGGGTACAGTTGAGAAGAAGGACCGCTCCCTTATGAACGTTCCCTTCGTAACAGGCAACGAGGAGCTTGACGCTAAGTTCGTTAAGGAAGCAAAGGCTGCAGGCTTTGAGAACCTTAAGGGTCACAGGACTGTTGGCGGCATGAGAGCTTCCATCTACAACGCTATGCCTATCGAGGGCGTTGAAAAGCTCGTTGAATTCATGAAGAAGTTTGAAGCAGAAAACGGCTGATAAATTCGGAATGCGTAATTCGGAATTATTATGTTCCGAAAAACAATTGTTGAAAATCTATTGTAGGGGACGGGTCTCCCGTCACGTTTGCACCGAAATTGGTTTAATAGGGACGGGAGACCCGTCCCCTACATTATTTTAACGCTTTTGAAAACTGTCAAAAAGCATATATAAACCGGAGGTAATCTCTCATGTACAATATCCAGACATTAAATAAAATTTCCAAGTACGGCACGGATAACTTTGATACTGCCAAGTACAACGTTGCCGATACGGTAGAAAACCCCGATGCTATTATGGTTCGCTCCGCTGCAATGCACGATATGGAGTTCGGCTCCAACCTTCTTGCAATTGCAAGAGCAGGCGCAGGCGTAAACAATATCCCCGTTGACAAGTGTGCTGAACAGGGAATCTGCGTTTTCAACACCCCCGGCGCAAACGCAAACGCTGTTAAGGAGCTTGTTATTGCAGGACTTCTTATTTCTTCAAGAAAGGTTCCCGAGGCTATGGCTTGGGCGCAGGGTCTTAAGGGCAACGGCGCAGAAGTCGGCAAAATGGTTGAAAAGGGCAAGGCTCAGTTTGCAGGTCCCGAAATTCTTGGCAAAACTCTCGGCATCATCGGTCTTGGCGCAATAGGCGTACTTGTTGCAAACGCTGCTACCGCTCTCGGTATGAAGGTCGTTGGCTACGACCCCTTCCTCTCCGTTAAGGCTGCTCTCGGACTTGACCCCTCCGTTAAGACCGTTGCAGACATTAAGGAGCTTTATGCAGCTTCCGATTACATCACTATCCACGTTCCTTACAACGCAGACACAAAGGGCACTATCAACGCTGATTCCATTGCTCTTATGAAGGACGGCGTAAGGATCCTCAACTTTGCAAGAGGCGAGCTTGCTGACAATGCAGCTGTTATAGCAGCCCTTGAAAGCGGAAAGGTCGCAGCTTACGTTGTAGATTTCCCCGACGACAGCATTCTCGGCGTAAAGAACGCAATCGCTATCCCTCACCTGGGCGCTTCCACTCCCGAATCCGAAGACAACTGCGCACAGATGGCTGCTCTTGAGCTTATTGACTACATCGAAAACGGCAATATCAAGAATTCCGTAAACTACCCCGATGCTGCAATGAATGCGGCAGGCACAAAGATCTGCGTAATGCATAAGAACGTTCCTGCTGTGATCTCCGCACTTACCACCGCTTTCGGAGAAGCAGGTATTAACATTGACAATATGCTCAACAAGTCCAAGAAGGACTATGCATACACAATGCTTGACGTTTCCGGCGATGTAAGCGATACAGTTATCGAAAAGATCAAGGCTGTTGAAGCTGTTATCAGAGTAAGAGTTATTAAATAAGGCTGATATGCATTTAAGCCGTCGCAGGGGTAAACGAACTTTGCGGCGGCTTGAATTATACAACGAATATTCATACGATTCAGAAAGGCGGTTAAAAAATGGATAACGAAGTATTTTTTGACCAAGGCGACATTGAAAAGAACAAGACAAACGGACTGCTTATGACCATAATCCCCATACTGTTCTTTCTACCCCTTGTATCGGAGGATATGAAGAGTTCATCATACCTCAAATTTTTCTCCAACCAGTCGCTGCTTGTAATAGTAGCGAGTGTACTTTCGGGAATATGCGGAAAGATACTGGGATTTATACCGATAATAGGCTGGCTGCTCGGTTGGGCTATCTCGGCTTTGGTTTTGGTGCTGTACATACTTAATATTGTCAACGCAGCCAACGGAAAGGGCAGGAAGCTGCCTATTATCGGCGGAATTTCTATTATAAGGTAAAAATTACAGCTTTTCAATGCAGCATTACGGGCGGAACACATATCCGCCCGTTTTTTTGCACTATACGGTGCTTTTTTGCCAATATGACACTATTCGGTGTTTTGGCATTTCTCTGTATGGGCGCACAAAAAAGAAACGGCTTGCCCGTTCCGTAAAACCCACCAACCGGAAAGCCGCCAAAACATTCTACCGGAAAGCGCATAGCGGTGGCCGGGAGGGGATGGGAGGTTTGGGGAAAGAGAGTGCAGAGGGAAAACCTTTAATAAACGTGGAATGTGAAGAGTGGAATTTGGAATTACAGCGCTCCTGCAAAATTTCCACTTTCAACTTTCCAAATTCCACATTCAAAACAACTCCACTTTTCACTCTTAAAACTCCAAACTATTTAAACGGTTGTCCCTTTGCATACCGTGCCATTCAAAAGTGCACCGAAAAAAAGAAGTCACGTTTAATAAAACTATACCGCAACGCCAATATTATTCATTATTCATTCTTCACTATTCATTATTCATTTTTTTGTGTCCTCCCGACCCGTGTTTTCCGCACAAAATCAGCATTTTTTCACATTTTTCTGTAGGGGCGCACAGTGTGCGCCCGTGGGTCGGCGCTTTTGGTGCAGTTCAATAGGCTTTGTCGGGGCAACTGTTACATAGTTTGCTGTGTCGCAGAAAAATTTGTTATACTAATAACCATTTGTTCTATGGATAAAGACGGTGGATAGAATACGACCAATCAAGGAAAACGACTGCAGGCAGGCTGCCGCCTGTCAAAGGAGTTTGACGCAGAGTGGGCGTATTATAGCCGCCGTATTTTATCCATA
>JALEJQ010000065.1 GCA_022769565.1 Oscillospiraceae bacterium | reverse complement strand
CGCTTTGCTCCTTACATTTTCCTGCGAGGGTGACTTTGTTGTGATATGTAAGAATAGGCGCAATTCACATAGTCGGTTCCACAAGTTTTGTGTTATGCAAAACATTTCTTGGTTCCGCTTTTTTATGTGAATTGCGCCTTTTGGATTCGTTACTTTATTTGCTTTTGCTCTTACTGTGCGTTATGCCCGACTTTTGGAGTATTTCGCTCTCTGCGGAGAGCGACAAGGGGCTCCTCGCCCCTTGACCCTCGCCAAAGGGACTCGTCCCTTTGGAATCCCGTTATCGCTTCGCTGGCTGGCGTACTTTGTTTTATACCCTTACAAAGTGCATTTTTACCGACTTGAAGTCGCCGTCGGCTTCTACATTTACGCCTGCATTCATTAATGCACTTCCGCTGTGTACTTCTCCCGTTGCTTCATTCTTATACTTCGCATCGGGGTCAAGTCCTTTCAGCTTAACTCTGCGGCAGGGGTAATTGGGTCTGCCAAGTACTTGCACAAAGGTAAAGAGGGCTTCCGACTTATCCTTTGCAACAAACATCCATGCATCCCATGTGGTGTCGTTAAACATATTTCCTATTCTGTACTGATCGCCCGTTCTGATAAGGGGATTATATTTATTGAACTCGGCTATCTGTCCGGGAATTGCGTCCCTGTCAGCCTGAGGTATTCTTGTTACGTCAAGCTCATAGCCGAAGGTTCCCACCATTGCAACGTCACCTCTTGTTGCAAAGGGCGTTGTTCTGCCAACGGTGTGGTTGGGGCAGTCGGAAACGTGTGCGCCCATTGCTGACACGGGGTAGCAAATGGAGGTGCCGTGCTGTATCTTTAAGCGCTCGATAGCGTCAGTATCGTCGGAGCACCATATCTGGGGCGAGAAGTAGAGCATTGCAGGGTCGAAACGTGCGCCGCCGCCTGAGCAGTTTTCAAGAAGAATGTGGGGATAATCTGTTGTAAGGCGATCCATTACGTCATAAACGCCTAAAACATATCTGTGCCAAAGCTCACGCTGTCTGTTTGCAGGCAGGGTGGTGGAGCCTACCTCCGTAAGCTGTCTGTTCATATCCCACTTGATATACTCGATATTTGCGCTGTCAAGAACTTTTCTCATAAGTCCGTAAATGTAGTCACGGACTTCCTTGTTGGAGTAATCAAGAACGTACTGTTCACGGGACATAGTCAGCTCTCTGCCCCTTATCTGAATTGCCCAATCGGGGTGTGCCTTGTAAAGCTCGCTGTCGGGGGAGATCATTTCCGGTTCAAACCATATGCCGAACTTCATTCCCAGCTTGTTTACCTCGTCAACAAGGTGCTTAAGACCCCCGTTTATCTTCTTTTCGTAAACAAACCAGTCACCGAGGGAGCTGTTGTCCGAATCTCTGTGACCAAACCAGCCGTCGTCCATAACAAGCATTTCGATTCCCAGCTTGGAGGCTTCCTTTGCAATGTCGATAAGCTTTTCGGTGTTGAAGTTGAAGTAAGTCGCTTCCCAGTTGTTGATAAGTATGGGACGGCGCTTGTCCTTGTATTCGCCTCTGATAAGGTGGTTTCTGTACAGGTCGTGGAAGGTGCGTGACATTGCGCCGATACCCTCGGACGAATGTACCATTACCACCTCGGGAGCAGTAAATTCCTCGCCGCTTTCAAGGAGCCAGTTGAAATCGAAGGGATTTATGCCCATTACAAAGCGTGTGTGCTTGTGCTGGGTAACTTCTGCCTGTACGAAGAAGTTTCCGCTGTAAACAAGGTTGAAGCCGAAAGCCTCGCCGCTGTCCTCGTCGGCATTATGTGAAACAAGAGCGGCAAAGGGGTTGCTCTGGTGTGAGGATTCGCCCTTTACGGAATCAACGCTCTGCTTGCCGTGGTGAAGGGGTGAGCGTTCAAGGATACGTTCTCTTGCCCATGAGCCGTTAAGGGTGATAAAATCGTAATCGCAGAACTCAAAATCAACGCAGGCGGAAAGCACACGGCGGATATTAATTCCGTCTGCGCCCGTGTTTTTAAGGCGAACACTTCTTGTTATAACGTCAAGGTTTTTAAACGCGGTATAAACAAGTACAGCTTCAAGTCCCGAATGCTTGTCTATGCAGGTAATTTCAATGGTAGCTGCCTCGTCCTCATTTGCAAAGGTTGCGGGAACAACGGTGCCTTCCATTGAAAGACCGGGCTTGCCGCCGTAGATCTTATGTGAAACGTAGCGCAGGTCGCAGGCGGACATACCCTCCTTGTCCATTACCATTAAACAGGGTTCACGGTAATCTCCTCTGCCGTGGCAGGGGTACTCAAAGGGTGTGGAGTCCATTATTGTTCCTGTATCACGGGCGTTGACCTTTAAGGTGAAGGGATTTTTGTCAAGGCGGAGCAGATATGTAAGGTCGTCATCCTCAATTTTTTTGCCGTAGTAAACGTGCGCCATAAGTCCGCTTTCAAGGGCGGCAAAGGCGTAGGTGGTATCCTTAGCCTGTAAAGTAAACAGCTTTATGTCCTCGGTGTACTCTTCGTTGGAATTTGTCTGCCATACATAACGGGTATAGCACTTGTGAAGTTCCTTAACGGTAATGTTTTCTGCGCTCATTTTAAACCTCCGAATATTAATTTTAAGTTTTTTTCTTTTTTCTATCAATGATCTTAACAAGAGTGCTTATTACTGCATCAAAATTGAACACAACAACAGCGATAAAAAGCACTATAAGCTGGAGATATGTCATTTTCGGTTCAAGGATTGCCACAATAGCCATATATCCCACAACGACCATATTAACTATCATCTTAAACCAGCTTACCTTAAATTTAACATAGCTTCTTGCGTCAAAAATACGCACCATAAAGCAGGCGAAGTAGGAAGCCGCCGTTGCAACAGCCGCTCCGTATACTCCAAGCCTCGGTATGAGCAGTATGTTAAGCACAATATTGACCGCCGCCGCAACAAGGCTTGTCAGCATTGAGTTCATGCTTTTCTTGCGGACGCTGTAAATGCTTGACATAAACTGACACAAGCACTGGAATATCATTGCAATTATAAGTATAGGTGTATAATGATAAGCGAAAACGTAATTCTTCGTCGGGTCGTTGTCAACAAGGAGATATGTAAGGGGCTTCACTATCATAATAAGTCCAGCGGCGCCCATAAAAAGCACCGAGGAATATGCCCCGTAAATGCGTGTGTAAAAATCGGGCAGATCCTTCTGATCCTTGTTTTCGATAGCGGACATCTGCCAAGCCTGATTGAAAAGGGTGGTTACAAGGAGCAGCAGCGTTGGTATCTTGTAAGCGGCGCTGTAAATGCCGTTATCGTGGCTGCTTATCATATCAATAACGAACCATCTGTCCGAAGCGGAGGTTATCCACCATAATATATAAGTCGGGATAAGGGGCAGGGAATACTTCATCATTTCCCGAAGAAGCTGCTTGTCAATCCGTCGGAAGTCAACAAATTTGTAAAGCTCCGCAATAACGGTAAGTCCAAGCAGCGTTAAAGCGTCGGAAATGATGATGGAGCAGATGTAACCGGTAACGCCCAGATCGAATTTAAGCAGCAGGATAAGGTTGCTTATAACGATAATAAGTGTAGACATTATCCCGTCAAAGGCGAACAGCTTAACAAGCCCTCTTGCACGGACAAAATTCAGGGCAAGCTGCTTGAATGAGGAGAAAAAGCAGTATACAAACAGCAGCAGACCCCAGCCCTTGAACACATTAACGCAGTTGATAACAGGCGTAAGCACTGCCAGCAGCAAAAGACCTCCTGCGGAAGCGGTGAGAGCGGCGGTGTAAATTTTCTTGTTGTCATAAGCCTTGTCAAGACCGAAGCGGATAATAGCATCCGCCATACTGAATGTGACAACGGGGTAAAGCACGTTCACCGCCTGATAGAGCAGATCCGCCGTGCTGTACTGTTCCGTGGACATACAGCCGGTATAAAGCCTTACCAGCACAAAACTCAGGAGTTTAGCTCCAAGAGTGCCGACTGCGAATATCAGGGTGTTATTCACAAGCTTCTGATATTTATTCATATGAAATAAACTTCCTGTATTAAAATGATATGTTATAACGCAGAGGAATCAAAGTTCAATATATTTTTTATCTGTGCGGTTAAGTATCTCGATAGCAACCTTAACAAGAGGGATACCGCCGAGAGCGACAGCAGCTATCCAAACAGTACGCCAGAAGGTTTTGGACTGAGTTATTTTCATAAAAAACGCCTCCCGAAGAATAACGGAATCATTAATGATAGACTGCCTAAGCAGTATTTAATTTATTATAACATAATATGCGGAAAAAATAAAGAGTTTTTGGGAAAAAAAGCAGTTCCCCGACAACAGCAGGAGCGTTAGCGCAGCGATAACGGGATTCCAAAGGGACGAGTCCCTTTGGCGAGGGTCTTAAGTCAATGTTATTGACTTTGGCGAGAAGCCCCTTGTCGCTCTCCGCAGAGAATCTCTGTTCTCGCTGCCGCTCGAATTTTCCTTCGGAAAACCAGCAGAGAGCGAAACACCCTAAAAGCAATGCACAAAACAAAGCAGCGTTAAAAGCAGCAAAGTAAAAAATCCAAGGCGCAATTCACATCAAAAAGCGGAAAGAGCAACGCTTGCGTTTCCAAAGCAAGCAGTTGAACCGACTATGTGAATTGCGCCTATTTCTATCCCGTACAAACAAAGTACCCCTCGCAGAAAAATGTAAGGAGCGAAGCGACGAACATTTTTCTGCGACACGGCAAACTTTGAAAATAGTTTTCTTAATACTAATAACCATTTAACCTATGGATAAAATACGGCGGCTATAATACGCCCACTCTGCGTCAAACTCCTTTGACAGGCGGCAGCCTGCCTGCAGTCGTTTTCCTTGATTGGTCGTATTCTATCCACCGTCTTTATCCATA
>JALEJQ010000064.1 GCA_022769565.1 Oscillospiraceae bacterium | reverse complement strand
TATGGATAAAGACGGTGGATATAATGCGACCAATCTAGGAAAGCGACCGCAGGCGGGCTGTCGCCCGGCAAGGGAGCTTGACGACGAGTGGGCGTATTATAGGCACCGTATTTTATCCATAGGTTAAATGGTTATTAGTATCCGACATTTCTGAAGATCATTTCTTCCATTTTTTTTGCTGCAATACTAAGAGTGTGATCCTTGCGTTTTATCAAACAAATATGTCTTGGAGGTATCTCTTCCAAAAGGTCAATTTTATGTATTTCATCAATTTGCTTTATCATTTCTTCGGGAATGAAGCTGATACCAAGATCTGCTTTTAACATTAAAAGTATCTGGTCGGTAGTGGATGCCTCAATGCTCGGATTAAATTGGCAGCCTTTTTCGTTAAAAAACGCCTCAAATCTCTTGTACGTCATAGTTTCCGGCCCCAAGGATATAATTGGATAGGTCGAAAGCTGTTCAAGGGTCACAGTATTATGCAGCAGCTCTTTATATGCACCGCTGCATACAGCTATTTCTTTTATCTGTTTTATTATTTTCTCATTTATATTGCTTGATCTTACAGTCGGAGTTGTCACTAATGCAAAATCGAGAAGTCCGTTTTTAACAGCATTGGTTGCCTGAGGGGTGGACTGATTGGTGATGTTGATCTTTACATTAGGATAGAGCTTTTTAAATTGTTGGAGTACAGGCAAAAGCAGACAATGCAAAGCGATCTCGGTGGCACCAATAGATACAGCGCCTCTTTGAAGTGTTTTATTAAGAGCGATTTCCTCTTCCCCCGATTCCAATTGATCAAATGCAATTTGAACGTGTTTAAAAAGCCGCTCGCCTTCATATGTAAGGGAAACACCGTGGTTGCTGCGAACAAATAATTTGCATCCTAAGGCGTTTTCAAGAGCTTTAATTGTCCTTGTAACATTTGGTTGGTTGTTCAACAAAATTTTTGCAGCCTGAGAAATGTTTTTGTATTTTGCAACATAGTAGAAAACCCTATAATAATCATAACTGATATACATTGAATCCTCCATACAAAATTGATATATCAAATATATAAAATAAAGATTTTTCATATATGTTTTCTTATATTATAATATAAAAGCTGAGAAAAATCAACATCAAAGTAACGGAGGATCAATAAATGAATTATTTAGAGCTTACTGTTGAAGAGTTACTTGCCGAAAAAGAAAAATGCAGTGCGGAATTACAGCAAATATCCGAAGAAAATCTGAATCTGGATCTGTCAAGAGGAAAACCCTCCAAGGAACAGTTGGAGTTATCTCTTAATATGCTGGATGTTATCAACCATAATACATTATTTGATTCGGAATCCGGCATGGACTGCAGAAACTATGGCGGACTTGACGGAATTCCCGAAGCCAAGCAGCTTATGGCGAGCATTATGAATACCCATATGGATAATGTTATCATCGGCGGAAACAGCAGCCTGACTTTAATGTATCAGCTTATCAGCCATGGAATGACAGACGGAATTTGCGGAAATAAGCCTTGGTACGAAGTAAAAAACAGAAAGTTCCTTTGTCCTGTTCCTGGATATGACAGACATTTTGCTATAACAGAGCACTTTGGCTTTGAACTTATCCCTATCGCTATGAACGAAGACGGACCGGATATGGATCAGATAGAAAAATACATTTCGGATGACTCAGTCAAAGGCATCTGGTGTGTTCCGAAATATCAGAATCCGACAGGAATTGTTTTCAGTGACGAGGTAATAAAAAGATTTGCAAAGCTGAAGCCTGCCGCAAATGATTTCAGGATCTTTTGGGATAATGCGTACTGTGTACATGATTTTACCGATGAATTTATTACGATACCTGACATTATTGCGGAATGTAATTCGGCAGGGAATCCCGATCTTGTATATGAATTTGCATCTACAAGCAAAATAACCTTCCCCGGTGCCGGAATAAGCGCAGTAGCTACAAGCCCTGCAAATCTTATCGATATAAAAAGCTTTTTGAAATACGCAACCATCGGACCTGACAAATTAAATCAATTGATGCACGCAAGATACTTCAAAAATCTGAGCGGTGTCAAAAAGCATATGAAAAAGCATGCAGATATTATGCGTCCCAAATTTGAGGCAGCTTACGATATTTTATCAAAAGAGCTTTCGGACTTGCATATAGCAAGCTGGACAAAAGCTGTCGGCGGATATTTCTTTTCTTACCAAACTCTGCCCGGATGTGCCTCTAAGATAGTTGATATGTGCAAAAAAACAGGAGTAATATTTACACCTGCAGGTGCAACTCATCCCAAAGGATATAACAAAGATGATAATGATATTCGTATCGCACCTTCATTTGCCACCGAAAGTGAGATCAAAACTGCAATATATATACTCTCGCTGTGCACAAAGCTCGTAAGTATAGATCACTTGGCAGAAAACAAAAAGGAGAAAAACTTATGCTAAGACATTTGCTTGAATCGAATAGTTTTACCAAAAACGAAACAGAGTTATTGCTGACGGTTGCCGAAAATATTTCTAAGCATCCCGAAGAATACAGAGAATTAGCAAAATATAAGCGCCTTGCAACATTATTTTACGAATCAAGCACTCGTACAAGGATCTCCTTTGAAACAGCTATGCAAAAACTGGGCGGAGATGTTATCGGTTTTCCGTCGGCAGAGGTTTCAAGTGCGAGCAAGGGCGAGTCTGTTGAAGATACGATCAGAGTTATACAGTGTTATGCTGACATCGTGGCTATGCGTCACCCTAAAGAAGGTACGGCCAGACTTGCATCGGAGTATTCCCGTATCCCTATAATAAATGCAGGTGACGGAAGCAACGAGCACCCTTCACAAACCATGCTTGATCTTTATACAATAAAGCAAAGACTTGGAAGACTTGACAATTTTGTTATTGGATTTTGCGGTGATTTAAAATACGGCCGTACAGTTCATTCTCTTACACAGATCCTGAACAAATACTATAGCGGTATTGAATTTTATTTCATATCTCCGGAAGAGCTCAAAATGCCGGATCGCTTTTTAAGCGAAAATATGAAATATTCTGAATCAGACAATTTAGAAGCAACGATAGGCAAACTGGATATTCTATATATGACAAGGATCCAGCAGGAAAGATTTTCAAGCCAAGAAGAATATATGCGATTCAATGGTGTCTATGTGTTGGACGAAAACAAAATGAAGCGTGCGAAGGATAGTATGGCTGTTTTGCATCCGTTCCCAAGGGTCAATGAAATTACACTTGATGTCGATAAGGATCCCCGTGCCGCATATTTCGATCAGGTTCAGAACGGTTTATATATAAGAATGGCATTGATCATGGCTTTATTGGGCATAAAGGATCCCATAAGCGGTCAATTGATCTTAGCCTTGTAATTATTTCTAATACTAATAACCATTTGTTCTATGGATAAAGACGGTGGATAGAATACATCCAATCAAGGAAAACGACTGCAGGCAGGCTGCCGCCTGTCAAAGGAGTTTGACGCAGAGTGGGCGTATTATAGCCGCCGTATTTTATCCATAGGTTAAATGGTTATTAGTATAAAAGATCTCATATTAAAGCGGAAAATAACCGTTTCAGTTTTTCCATCCTCTAATTTTTTGGTGCCTAAAAATTCATAATATTCTTTTGCCGATTTTATGGTATTATCAAGTTTTTCTGTTGCAATATTATAGTCTCCGGCAGGAATATTAACCCCACGCAACATTCCAAGATAAGGAGATATTAATGCAACATATGCAAAGAAGCGTGAGCCTTGTCCGAGAGAAAATTTCGCAATAGCGGACAAGCCGAAATTTTGGCAAAAAGAAAAGCCCACAAAAGGCTTTGTTAAGCCAAATGTGAGCTGTGCTTGTGGTGACCCGTACGGGAATTGAACCCATGATTCCACCGTGAAAGGGTGGCGTCTTAACCCCTTGACCAACGGGCCGTTGGTAGCGGCAGTGAGACTTGAACTTACGACCTACCGGGTATGAACCGGTTGCTCTAGCCAGCTGAGCTATGCCGCCATTTATAACGTCTATGAAGCCGGCAGTCTTATCTCAGTCCCGTTTCATGCGACTTATTTATTATACTCCGTACTTTGGATTTTGTCAAGTATTTTGTTAGATTTTTTTGCGATTTGTCATTTTATACACTGCCACTGCCGTTGATTCCGCAATGTGTTGTTTATTATGCACATTACTCTGCCGTTTATCCCTGCCAAACAGCGTTTTTTTCGCAATTACTTGTTAATTTCCGCCTGCAAGCACTATTTCCACCGTTTTCTGCGGACCGCTGTGGAACGCCGACAAGGAAAATATATAGCCGTTACGGAGCTTTTCTTCCGCATTTTCTATCTCAAACACCATTTCTGCGGAAAATTCCTCCCCGGGGCCTGCCGAAATATACTCTGCACTGTCGGAATAATACCGTCCTCTTACCTCCGACACAGTTGTATTCAGCGTTGAAACAACGAAATCGCTTCCGTTGCTCTCCCAGTTTTCCCCACCGCAGTTCTTTCCGTAAAGAGTGAAGGAAACGTTATCGCCGCTTATAACACAGTCCTTAACACCAAACTGCAGATCTCCGCTTTCCGCCAAGACACTGCTGTCCGTCAGCACCTCCGGGGGAGCTATTTCTGCACCGAACACCCCCAGCTCTATGCCGCAGACCGTCTCCTTATAATTTACTGCACCGTAAATGAGCGCCAGCACCGCCGCCATGACCGCCATGCAGATGAGAGAGCTTCTGACCGCTCTTGATTTGAAATTTTTTTCGCTGAAATAAAGTTTATCCATATTTTTTCCTCTCTGAGACAAGTTATACTAATATCAAATCGTTCTATAGACAAAGCCGACAGATAGAATATCGGGGTCAAGGATGGCGACCGCAGGAAGGCTTGCCGCCTTTCAAGGGAGCCAAACGCAGAATTGGATTATTATATCCGAGGATTTGTCTATAGGTTGATTTGATATTAGGAAAAAGCTGATTAAAGCGCAGCGTTCGTTTCGCCGTTTTGAGAAATGTACGAGTTTCCTTCTTTGAGGACATTTTGAAAAACGGCTGAAACGTATTAATCAGCGTTTCCTTAGTATTATGCGTAGTTTACGCTGTAGCCGAGCCTTTCCGCCATTTTTTCCGCATCCTTAAGGTTAAGCCCCCTTACCCTGTGGGAGCTGACCGCCTCGCTTCTTGCGTGAAGGACAAGGTCGCAGGAATCGTTGAGTTTCTGAAAGGGTGTCTGACGTATTTCAACGCCCGTTATCTTCTCCTTTGGCAGGATTATATAGTGAAACTGGAAATAGCGGCAGTACCTCAGCGCCGCAGAGTCCTCCCCTATCCCTATGCCGTTGGAATAAAACGCCGTCAGCCTCACCACAAGCAGATGCACCGACATTATCTCCCCCATTACCGCCAAAAACAGAATAACGCTGTACCAATCGGGAGCAAGCATTACCATAAAAAACGCCGCTATGATTATCGCAAATATCAGCGCCGTGGGGGGACCTATAAAACGCATTATATAATTCCACCTGGGGTTTATCTCCGTGTCGTCAAGCACAAATTCGGGCAGAAACATTTTCATTACCCCCGTGATGCTTTTCTTGTCCGTAATGGGCACGAACACGGGTATCTCGTTTTTCTGCTTGCCGTAGCCTGTGCAGCTGACATGAACGGACATTACTCCGCAGACCTTCATAAAAAGATTCTGCCGCAGGTCGGCATAGTTTATTTTTCCCGTGTTGAAGCGGTACCGCCATTTTGTGAAGAAGCCGTTTTCCACGAATATGTTTTCGCCCCACCTTTGTATCCTAAAATTTATGTGTCTGAGGTAGTTTGAAATAAAGGAGTAAAGCCAGCCCCCTGCTATGATGATTATTATTGCCACCGTAACGGGGGTGATGCCCTTTATTATCCGCTCCGCAAATTTTGTAACATCGTTCACCGCCGTAATGAACCTTTCTTCAAGCTCCCTGTCAATAAGACGTCCGCCCTGTATGAGCAAAGTTCCGAAGTAGATAAGGCTTGACAAGGTGGAAGAAAATAGAAGTGAGAAAAACAATAGCTGACCTTTGGGCGCACGGTAGGTAAGCTTTGCCGCTGATGGCTTGTCAGGCATTTTTTTACATAATTCTTTATAATCTTTTAACCGCATTATCAACTTGACGTCCGGCTCGGAGGACTTTTTCAGCGCCGAGCTGGAGTCGGTATCAATATAGAGCGTCACCGCTTTCATGGGTCTTAGGAAAAAATTTTTCCTTGCTGTAACGGAAGTCATAGTCGAAAACGGGATAAAATATTCTCTTTTAACAAACACACCTTCGCTAAATTTTATGCCGGTTTCTTCCGTTTTAAATGTAATATTCCACCATATGAAGAACGCCGCTCCGAGGATTATAAGCACTACCAGTATGTCAAGATACGCTCCGCTGAGCCAACTGTAAAAATCAAAACCCAGAGCAAGCAGACCTCTGACAAGGGGTATAAGAAGCAGCCAGAAGTTCTTTGAGGTGTACCGTATCATTGCAATGGGGTGCTGTTTTTTCATGCTTTTCCCACCCCGTTTCCGCAATTATTTTCAGAAATTTCCGTATTTGATGTGGTGTGTTTTCTTACAGAGGTCATAATTTCCTCAGCATCTTTTTTTGAAATAAATATGAACGTCATTCTTCCGCCGTGTGCGCTGAACACAATAAAATTGAACCCGGAATGCTTAGCAAGGGGTGCGGAAATAAGGGTGGCATACTGCACCGCCGAGATCTTCATATAATGAGTTGATTTGAAGAAAACTCCCGAAACGGAGATAAGGTCTGTATCGGTAATGCAGTATTTTGCAGAATTATACCATAAGGGCAGAAATATAAGAATATACAAAATGTAAATAGCTGCAGCAAGTGCCATAACCGTCCAGATAACGATCTCCGGAACGGTGCTTTCTTCTGTTTTAAAATAGTCGGGAAACATCAGTTCAAGTCTATACAAAAGGTATTTTAGACCTATAGCAATTACTATAAGTAATATAAATGTTATAACCCTAAGTATATTTAGACTTCTTCTATCCGCATAGTATTTCTTCATATAGTATTCCTTCAAGCTTTAAGAGCATATTTCGCTATACAAATTGAAAAATCATACTCTTAATATACAAATAGTTTTTCGATTTTAAAAGAAAACCCGACTTTTGCTTCTGAACCTGTTCCCTTTTTCATATAATTCAGAAAGAGCGCTCAGGCTGCGTTTTATACGGAGCAAGAACGATATAAAGGGTTTTCTCTTTACACCTATATTATATCATATTTACTGCGATTTGAAAACAGTTCGGCTCAAAAAAAGTTAACCGAAAGGAAAATGCGGTTTTGGCAAATACTATTTGTAATATTTTATCTTATATAAACAATTTGTTGTGGGGAAACGGTACTTTGATACTGGTCTTTGCTGCAGGGATATTCCTTACAATACGGTGCGGCTTTGTACAGTTAAGGCACCCCTTGCTCCTTCTGAAAAAAACACTCTTTGCCCCCAAAAAAGAAAATTCCGAACAGAAAAAAGGCATATCAAGGCTCCAAGCATTGTCGACTGCTCTTGGTGCTTCTATGGGAACGGGGAACATAATCGGAGTTGCGGCGGCAATTTCCGTGGGCGGCTGCGGAGCGGTTTTCTGGATGGTGGTGTCTGCATTTTTTGTAATGGCATTAGCCTTTACGGAGAACGTTCTCGGAGTGCGGTACAAGCTGATTTTCAAAAAAGAAAGATTGGGCTGCGGGCCGCTGCTTTATCTGAGTAAAGGAATAAAGTCACCTATGGCGGCAGTCGTTTATGCAGCGGTGTGCATTGCCGCTTCTTTTGCAGCAGGAAATATGTCCCAGGTAAATTCTGCCGCTTCATCGCTGGACAACTTAGGTTTTTCAAGACACGCTGCAGGGATAGTTTTTGCTGTTGCAGTTGGGTTTATGATATTCAGAGGAAGTGTTTTTATTGCAAAGGCAGCGGAGAAAATAATACCTGTTGTGTCCCTTGTGTACATTTTGGTGTCGCTTTTTGTAATTGTAATATATAGAAATAATATTGCAGAAGTATTAACCTCAATTGTGAGATCGGCGTTTGGATTCAGACAGGCGGCAGGAGGGGTTATCGGCGCAATTATTAACAAATCATTAAGCATAGGCTTGCGAAGAGGGGTGTTTTCAAACGAAGCAGGACTAGGCAGTTCCGTCTTTGCGCACACCTCTGCCGAATGTGACGAGCCTGCCGTAATGGGCTTGTGGGCAGTGCTGGAGGTCTTTATTGACACCGTGCTTTGCTGTACGCTTACCGCTCTTGTCATACTCTGCACGGGCGGAGAGAGCTGCGGTCTTGAAGGTGCAGACATGGTGATATATTCATTCGGCAGCGCCTTAGGGAAATATGCAGCGTACTTTATTGCAGGGGCGAATACGGTGTTTGCGTTTGCGTCAATGCTTGGCTGGTATTTTTACGGGGAGAAGTGTGCGGAGTACCTGTCGCCGGAAGGCAGGCTGACAACAACCTACAGGCTTGCTTATACCGCCGCCGCATACCTTGGAGCGGTCATATCCCTTGACCTTGTGCTGGAGCTTGCCGACCTTTTCAACGGACTTATGATGCTGATAAATCTTACTGCGATAATTATTTTAAGCAAAGAAGCCGTGCCTTATGCAAAAGGGCTGAAAAAGAGCGGTTCAAGGAAGGAATAACAGCTGCTGTGTAAAGTAAGAGACTTTACAATTTTTTTGCCCGACTGCGGAGCGTCTAAAGTTTACGTCCACGCTTTTCAAAGGGTGGTAGGTGTCCAGAGGGCAACGCCCTTTGGTCGCTCTCCGCAGAGAGCGAAATCTCCTAAAGCAGAGCGCATAGCCAAGTAACAGTAAAAGCAAATAAAGTAAAAAATCAAAGGCGCAAGTCACATCAAAAATCGTAATCAAGCAAGGTTTTGTACAACATAACACTTGCGGAACCGACTATGTGAATTGCGCCATTTCTATCCAATAAAATAAAACTGCCCTCGCAGAAAAATGCAAGGAGCAAAGCGACGGACATTTTTCTGCGACACAACAAACATTGGCAGTAGGTTCCTTAACAAATTTTTCTGTGAAACGGCAAACTATGTAACAGCTGACCCGACAAATACTGTTGAACCGTACCAAAAGCACCGACCCACGGGCGCACAATGTGCGCCCCTACGGAAAGATTGCGGAAAAAGTCAATTTGCAAAAGCGCTGTATTAGTGCAAAAACAAACGCCGACATTGCTGTGTCGGATAAAAATACACCTCGCTGCGCTCGGTATATTTTTATCCGAGGATACTTTATTATGATATTTAAGAAATGGCGCAATTCACATTAATTGGTTCCGCAGGTTTTGCGATATACAAAACTTTGCTTGGTTTCACTTTTTATGTGAATTGCGCCTTTGGATTTTCGGCATTGCTTGTTTTGCTGTTTCAATGCGTATGCCATACTTTTGGGGTGTTTCGCTCTCTGCGGAGAGCGACAAGGTGGCGCTGCCCCCTTGACCCCTGCCACCCTTTGAAAAGCGTGGACGTAAACTTTATTCCGCTTTGCGGTTATTTTCTAACTTCCTCTTATTTAATCAAAAATACAGTTGATTTTTCCCGAAAATATGCTATAATAAATATGAACTGCCGCTTTTAGTGGTCATATTTTGTTTTAAGGAGTAAAAATTATGCTGGATATTAAATTTGTCCGTGAAAATCCCGATGCGGTTAAAGAAAATATCAAAAAGAAATTTCAGGACAACAAGCTCCCTCTCGTTGATGAGGTAATTGCTCTTGATGCTGAGCTTCGTTCCGCAAAAACTCAGGCTGACGAGCTCCGTGCTATCAGAAACAAGACCTCCAAAGAGATAGGCGCTCTTATGGGTCAGGGCAAAAAGGAAGAAGCCGAGGAAGCCAAGAAAAAGGTGACTGAATTCGGCGACAAGCTTGCTGCTCTTGAAGCTAAGGAGACCGAAACTGCCGAGCTTCTTACCAAGAAAATGATGGTCATTCCTAACATCATCGACCCCTCCGTTCCTATCGGCAAGGACGACTCCGAAAACGTTGAGATAAAAAAATACGGCGAGCCTGTTGTTCCCGAGTTTGAAGTGCCTTACCACTCCGAAATTATGGAGAGCTTCAACGGACTTGACCTTGATGCCGCAAGAAAGGTTGCAGGAAACGGCTTCTACTACCTTATGGGCGATATTGCAAGGCTGCACTCCGCCGTTATTTCCTACGCCCGTGATTTTATGATAAACAGAGGCTTTACCTACTGCGTTCCTCCCTTTATGATAAGAAGCAACGTTGTAACAGGTGTTATGAGCTTTGCCGAAATGGACGCTATGATGTACAAGATAGAGGGTGAGGATCTTTACCTTATCGGCACCTCCGAGCACTCTATGATAGGAAAGTATATTGACACTATCGTTCCCGAGGACACCCTCCCCCACACGCTGACAAGCTATTCTCCCTGCTTCCGCAAGGAAAAGGGTGCGCACGGCATTGAGGAAAGAGGCGTTTACCGTATCCACCAGTTTGAAAAGCAGGAAATGATAGTTGTCTGCAAGCCCGAGGAAAGCCCGATGTGGTTTGACAAGCTGTGGCAGAACACCGTTGACCTGTTCCGTTCAATGGATATTCCCGTTCGTACAATTGAGTGCTGCTCCGGCGACCTTGCTGACCTTAAGGTAAAGTCCTATGACGTTGAAGCATGGTCTCCCAGACAGAAGAAGTATTTTGAAGTGGGCAGCTGCTCCAATCTCGGCGATGCACAGGCAAGACGTCTTAAAATCAGAGTCAACGGCAAGAACGGCAAGTATTTTGCCCACACTCTCAACAACACCGTTGTCGCTCCTCCGAGAATGCTTATTGCTTTCCTTGAAAACAATCTTCAGGCTGACGGTACTGTCAGGATCCCCGAGGTGCTTCGCCCTTACATGGGTGGCACGGAAGTCCTCGTTCCCAAGAAGTCCTGCATAAAGTAACAAAATATCACCATCCGCTCCGGAGTTTTCTTCGGGGCGGATTTTTTTGAGTTCAATGTGGAATCAGAAAAGCGGAAAGTTGAATTGACGGTACAACAATTCAACTTTCCACTTTCCAAATTCCATATTTAAAACGCTTCAAACTCAATAGTTATCAGATCTTTAGATCTTTTCAACCGGCACCCATATTTCGCTGTAGGTATCATCGGGGTTCTCACATGGGGGCGTGTACATTTCAACGTTGTAATTTCCTGCTAATTTGTAGCTTTTGCAGGAAGGGAGCCATTCGCTCCAGATCTTGGTGTTAACGTCCTGCAAAGCCTTGGGGAGCGCACCTCTGCAGGGGAAAACCGCCCATGTTCCTGCAGGTATCACCTTTGTAACGTAACCCTCCGGCACCTCGCTCCGTGGAAGATAATTATCCGCAATAAGATACTCGAAATTCTTTCCGTCGCCGTCCAGACAGATGCCGTACATACCGCATACGACCTTGCTTTCTTCGCTCTGCATATGCTCCGTCCAGAACTTGGGTATCTCCTCATAGGAAGTGTCGGAATTGAACATTCTTGACCTGCCCATTACCGTGAACTGCGCCTTTTCGACTATTTTGTACTCCAACATAGTACCGCCCTCCAATGTAAGTTTGATTTTCAGCGGAGCAAAAGCGTTGAGCCTTATGCCCTTCTGCTTTGCGGCAGAGGGAGGAACGCCGTGGAACCTTGCAAAGGCTCTTGCAAAGCTGTCGGGGGAATCGTAGCCGTATTTAAGCGCAATGTCAATGACCTTTTCCTCTCCCGAAGCAAGCTCCTGAGCCGCAATAGTGAGCCTTCGGCAGCGTATGTACTCCCCTACCGTAAAGCCGCAGAGAACGCTGAATATCCTTTGAAAGTGGAAAGACGAAACATACGCCTTTGCCGCAATATCTTCAATATTCAGCTCCTTATCAAGGTTTTCTTCAATGTAGCTTACGGCGTTTGTGATGCCCTCGTTCCAGCTGTTCATAGCCCCTCTCCTTTCGTCCGCTGTGATCATATTATAGCATTGAAAACGGACTTCCGCCCGACTTTTTATGCTTTTCCCTGACGGCAGTATACCATGGGAGTGAAGATTATCCCGTCAGCCATCTGCTCCATATCCGTGGGGATAAAGCCTATCCTCTTGTAGAACTCAATTCCACAGGGAGCGGCGTTGAGGGTAACGGCATAGGTTCCGTAAATAAGATGTATATGCTCTATTGCCGCTTCCATAAGGGCTCTGCCGATGCCTTTGCGCTGAAACTCACGGCGCACAAACATAAGGGTGATGTGTGCAGCCTTTCTGTGGGCGCATATGCCTGCAAGAACGCCGCCGCAGTACGCTCCGAAAAAGTGGACACTGCCCTCGCTTCGCATTTTCCGCATATTTTCGCCGTAAAGAAAGCTATAGAAGCTGTCTGCACCCTCCTTGGGGTAAATGGGGGCTTCAAACTCGGTAAAGACCTCCTCCGCCAGCTTTATTGCCTCGTCAATTTCATTTTCCCTTTCAAGCAGCTTTATTTCATATCCGCTGTCCATATTTATCCGTCTCCTTCATTCACCTAAAGCTATATAACTTAAAAATAATATGCATATATTAAATATGTATTATAAATACTTGCCGAAATATGGTATAATGTACCTAAAGCTATTGATTTTTTACAAATATCAGCAGAATTTCTGTGCGTATTCTGTGTAAAATTTGGCAATCGCATCACAGCAGCACTGCGTTTCCTTGGTGATGTATTTTTTATCGTTCACTACAAGATGAACAAAATGTCTCATTGGCATATCTTCCACAGGCTTGAATATCAATGCGCCGTCATAATAGCTGTGCCATGTGTACCGAGGTGCAAAGGCAACGCCGAAATCCTTTTTAAGCAGCTCCTGCATTACCGAGGGCGAATCCACATACATGGTTATATTTTGCTTGAAATCGGCTTTGGAGCAGAAATGAGCTATGACCTTTGCCAATCCGTCCGACGGGTTAAGGCTCAGAAAATCGCAGTCTTCAAGGTCACTTTTGAATATCTCTTTTTTTGAAGCAAGGAAATGTGACTTCGGCATTATTACACCGATAGGTTCTTCTATAACGACCTTTGAGGGAACGCCCAGATCGGGACACATATCCGAACAGATCTTCAGATCCCAGTCATCGCAGAAGCCGTGATAAAAATGAGGCAGCGACCAAGGGTAATCCCTGCGCATATTTTCGGCGATCTCCAGAATGATAAGCGATGTGGATTCCACAAGAATATGTATATCGCTTTTTTTCTGCCCTATATACTCGCCTATCTCCTTTGCGGCGCTGTCAAGGGCGATCACCACCTCATCGCAGTATTTAAGGAATATCCTTCCTGCACCGTTAAGGACTATCCTTCTTCCCCGTCTTTCAAAAAGCGGTGTACCAAGCTCGGTTTCAAGCCGCTTCAAGGTCTGGCTCAATGACGGCTGGGCGGTAAAAAGCAATTCGGCGGCCTTTGATATGCTTTCCGTTCTTGCTATCACTCTGAACTGCTTTATCTGATTAAGCTCCATAATACCCCTTCCCCGAGTTTTGCGGCGGCAGGCTTCATCAGCTGCCGAAACTCTTATCTTATTATTTTAAACCTATATGATTATATCATATGTAACGCATAAGTTCAACAGGCATAAGTCTATTTTTGCAATAACGGGAGGTACAAAATGAACACAAACAAAAAAATATGCAAACTGGGATTAAAGATCTCGGCAGCCGTACTGGTCACGCAATTTATTGCGTTTACTTTCCTGTTTATATTTATGAACAGCTCCGTTTCGGCGTCGGCTCAAGATAACGCTGTAAACAATATGCAGACCGCAGCTATCGACCGTTCCGAAATAATACAGAATTACATAAAGTCCACCGAGGACACCCTTACTGCTTACCTTAAAGCAGAGCAGATATACGACCTGCTCCGTGACCCGTCAAATGCGGAATATGTTTCCGCCGCACAGAAATATACGGAAACCTTTAGCAAAGACCTGACTAACCTTGAAGGCATCTATGCCAGCAGCTGGGACACAAAAATGCTTACCCACACAAACGTTAATGTAGTCGGCAAGATCACCCGTCCCGATGAAGAAAGGCGCAAGCAGCTGCATGACGCTATCCTTGCTACCGAGGGCGTGTATAACACGGGCATACTTATCTCCCCCGCTACCGGCGAGCAGATAATTTCCATGTACAAGGCTGTCAGAGAAGATGACGGAAGCCATATAGGTCTCGGCGGAATAGGCATATTCACAAGCGGTCTTGTGGATAAGCTGAACGAGCTGCCCCTTGACGGTTTATCGGAAGCGCAGTATTTTCTTGTGAACGCAAATACGGGAGAATATATCTTCCACCCCGATACGGAAAAGATAACCACCGTTGCGGAAGAAGAATTTGTGAACGACATCATTGCGCAGGTAAAAGGTCAGAGCGAGGATGTCTGCGGCTCAATAAATTACAAGGACGAAAACGGACGGAAAAACATTGCAGCTTTCAACAGCCTGAGTGAACAGGGCTGGGTATTTATTCTTTCCGACAAGTCGTCCGAGGTACTTGCTGCCGCAGAAGTTATGAGGATAAAGCTGGGCATCATATGTATAGTAAGCGAGATACTTCTTACAATAGCCGCATATTTCGTTGTAAGAAAAATGATAGAGCCGCTGAAAGCCATTGAAAACGCCGTTACCGAGCTTGGAAATATACGTCTTGACGCAGCGGACGAGGTGGATAAGTACACAGGCAGAAAGGACGAGATAGGAAACATCGCAAATGCTGTAAATATGCTGTGTATTTCCCTTAAAACCGCAACAAACGACATAGGACGCATTCTCGGTGAAATGGCTGACGAGAATTTTGCCGTTGACGTTGAAATGAACAGGAATTATTACATAGGAGATTTTGCTGTTCTTGCCGATAACCTTGAAGCTATAAAAAACAAGCTGTCGTCCGTGCTTACAGACATCTCCGTGGCTGCCGAACAGGTAAGCTCAGGCTCGGAACAGGTCGCAGCAGGTGCTCAGACCTTGTCCCAAGGCACAGTGGAGCAGACGGTCGCCATCGACCAGCTTGCGGCTAATCTTGAAAACATTGAAGAACAGGTAAAGGCAAACTCCGAAAACTGTATCGAAGCACACAAGCTTATGAACAACACCTCAGGCTATCTTGATGAGGTAAACGGCAGAATGAACAGCCTTACCGAAGCTATGACAAACATAAACAGCACCTCCGACAAGATAAGCAATATCATAAAAACCATTGAGGACATTGCCTTCCAGACAAATATCCTTGCTCTGAACGCTGCAGTCGAGGCGGCAAGGGCAGGAGAAGCAGGAAAGGGCTTTGCAGTTGTTGCAGACGAGGTAAGAAACCTTGCAGCCAAATCTGCAGAAGCTGTCAGCGATACCACAAAGCTGATAGGCAGCTCTGTTGAAGCCGTGAACAGCGGTTCAAAAATAACCGCTCAGACCGCCGAGGCGTTAAAGACCTTGGACGAATACACTCTTGAACTGAAGAAGATAATCAATGACATCACAGAATCGGGACGCAGGCAGACGGATATGGTAACGAAGATCACCGAAGATATAAACCGCATATCCGGCGTTGTTCAGTCCAACTCTGCAACTGCCGAGGAAAGCGCTGCCGCTTCGGAGGAGCTTTCGGGACAGGCAGGTATGCTTAAGGAGCTTATCGGAAAATTCGAGCTTTGATAAAATACGAGCAGAGATCGCTGCACGTTATATCAAGAAAATGCTTAACAGATATTCCGGTTCATTTCAAAATGTGATATAATGATATAAAGACGGAGGACGGCTACCGTGCTGTCTATGATGATATTATGGAATATGTGAGGGAAAAGTAATATGAAAAAAAGATTGTTGTCGGTTTTCTGCGTTCTGGCTCTTGCACTTAACATAACAGCCTGCGGCAAGGCTGAAAGCGCTTCTCAGACCTCTGCGGCGGCTTTATCGGAAACATCGGGAGAGGCTGTACTGTCCTTATCCGAAACAACATCGGAAACCACCACTTCCGTTACTACAGAAGCAGTTACTTCCGAAGAAACAACTACAGCTCTGACATCGGAAACGGAGCCTGAAGTGACCGTTACCGTTCAAACTGCCGCAGAAGTAACAGAAACCGCAGCTGCCATACAGACAGCTGCCGCCGAAGAAACAACTGCCAAGACTACAGCTGTTATGACCCAAGAGACCACCGCAGCCAAGACTACCGTTACCGCAAAAGAAACTACCGCAAAAACTACCGTTACCACTAAAGAGACCACAGCAAAAACTACCATTACCACTAAAGAAACCACCGCAAAGACCGCCGTTACCACCAAAGAAACTACTGCAAAAACTACCGTTACAACAAAAGCATCAGCAAATCAAAGCAGCACACAGAAGCTGTCAAATCCCAACGCTTCAAAGGAAGCAAAGGCGCTTTTTGAATATATCTGCAGCACCTATGGAAACGGCATTATTTCCGGTCAGCAGGAATCCACATGGATGGGCAGCGACCAGTACGAATTTGACTACATCTACAAAAACACAGGCAAATACCCTGCTATCCGTGGTCTTGACTATATGAACGATGATTTCAGCGGCGTAAACAAGCGTGCCGCAGCATGGCATGACAAGGGCGGAATAGTTACTATCTGCTGGCACTGCGGCTCGGATTTCAGCGGAAGCTGGGCGGAATCAATGAAAACCGAGATAGTCGACTGGAACAAGGCTCTCACAAAAGGCACTACCGAATATGAAAAGCTCATCAAAGGCATGGACAAGGGCGCTGCGGCTTTAAAGGAGCTTAAAGACAAGAATATCCCAGTGCTTTGGAGACCGTTCCACGAATTTGACGGCGCATGGTTCTGGTGGGGCAAGGGCGGCGCAGAGAACTTCAAAAAGCTCTGGACGATAATGTACGACCGCTACACAAATTACTGGGGACTTGACAATCTTATCTGGGTGCTGGGCTATTCGGGCAACGGCAAAAACTATGACAGCTGGTATCCCGGCGATAAATATGTTGACATAGCAGGCGCCGATTCCTACAGCGACGGTGCAAACGGAAATCTGTACACAAACGTCTGCAAGGTAGTGGGCGATACAAAGCCCGTATGCTTCCACGAATGCGGACGTATCCCCACAGTCGAGCAGCTGAAAAACGCTTCGGCAAAATGGGTATGGTTCATGACATGGCACACCGAACACATCACAGACCATAACGATACAAAAACCCTCAAAGAGATATATAACGATGATTATGTTATAACTCTTGACGAGCTGCCGAAGCTGTATTAACGTGAGATCATATGCAAAAGCCCCGCCGCGAAGCGTCTAAAGTTTACGTCCACGCTTTTCAAAGGGTGGCAGGGGTCAAGGGGGCAGCGCCCCTTGTCGCTCTCCGCAGAGAGCGAAACACCCCTAAAGTTGAGCATAAAATAATGTTAAGTTAAAAACAGCAAAGTATAAGTTACAAAGGCGCAATTCACATTAAAAAGCGGAACCAAGTAAAGTGTCGTATAACACAAAACTTGTAAAACCGACTATGTGAATTGCGCCTATTTCTTACATATTACAACAAAGTCACCCTCGCAGGAAAATATACCGAGCGCAGCGAGGTGTGTTTTCCTGCGGCACGGCAAAGTATGGTGTTGTTATGCACGAAAAGACGGTTATTAACGGGCAGTATGGCGCAACGAACAATTCCGTGTAAGAAAAACGGGCGCACAATGTGCGCCCCTACAGAAAAATGCGAAAATACTGATTTTGTGCGAAAATCAACCGTTCTTGTTTGCTGTGTCGGATAAAATGCACGTTGCTTCGCTCCGCACATTTTATCCGAGGGGAATTTATCTTGGTATATAAGAATAGGCGCAATTCACATTGGGTCGGTTCCACGAGTTTTGTGTTGTACAAAACTTTACTCGGTTCCGCTCTTAATGTGAATTGCGCCGTTGATTTTTTACTTTGATTACTTTGATTGTTTTACTTTTACAATGCGTTATGCCTTACTTTAGGGGTGTTTCGCTCCTGCGGGAGCGACAATGGGGCGCTGCCCCCTTGACCCCTGCCACCCTTTGAAAAGCGTGGACGTAAACTTTATTCCGCTTCGCGGTGGGGGCAACCTTTGGAATAACGCCCCTTTTATAGCTATGAGTATTATTCACACTTTACAAAAACAGGGATATATTC
>JALEJQ010000034.1 GCA_022769565.1 Oscillospiraceae bacterium | reverse complement strand
TAACCGATACGGAATAGTCAATGATACTGCGACAGGCGTAGATATTCAGATTGATGTACTCGGCATTGCTCGCAATAGCAAAGCAGTTAAATTGTTTTTTATTGAGGCGAAGAAAACGAGCTTGACGTTAAGAGACTTGGGACAGCTTTGGGCATACTGCAAACTGATTGACCCAGACGAGGCCTTCCTTATGACATCAGCCGATTTGGGATCGTTGAACAAGTTGCTAAACACATTTAAGCGTGAGGATTTGTTGGATTTCGGCGATGGCAAGCGTATCAAGAAGATGAAAGTTGCTGTTTGGAATTTAACTACTAATGCGCCTGAAGCGGCTACTATGGTGCCAAAAATATAGAAAGGAAATAATATGGCAGGTAAACTGTTAAAAATGTTTTTTACCAATGATGATATTGACGGTCTATCAGTATTTGAGTTCTCTAATTACACCATTCAAGGGACAATGTTTCCAAGAGCAAGCCTAGGTGATTTTAAAAATCGAAAAGAAAGTCAGAAGCCAGGAGTATATCTTTTATTCAATGATGAGTATCTAACAGATGAAGGTCTGCTTTACATTGGTGAGGGTGATCCAGTATTGCCAAGACTCCAATCGCATAGTATAAATAAAGATTTTTGGACATATGCAGTAGTATTTACATCCAAAGACGAAAATCTTACCAAAACTCAAATTCAATATATAGAAGCAAGGTTAATAAAACTTGCAATAGATAGCAGACGCATTAAACTAGATAACTCCAGAGAGGAAGATATTCCATCCATATCCGAAAGTGGACAGTGCGAAGTAGAACTGTTCTTAGATGTTATATTAGATATGCTTCACGCACTACGGTTTAATTTCTTTGAGCCTCTCAGCACACCAATCACTGTTGAAAATAATGATATTACCTATGAATTCAAGGTCAAAAAGGCTTGTGCAAAAATGATAATTAAGAATGGTAAGTACATATTATTAAAGGATTCCACAGTTCAAGGTACTGTCACGCCAAGAGCAAAACCCAATATAATCAGATTGCGAGAGAAATTAATCAATGACGGACTAATAATACCACATACTGACGGATTATACATAGTAACAAGCAATATTGAATTTAACAGTTCATCATATGCAGCAGATGTAGTTGCAGGTTATAATGTGAATGGTCTAGATGTCTGGAAATATAATAACCAATCATTGAAAGAATTAGAAAATCAAGCCTAATCTAGCAGCTCACAATAATTGTACTGGTCACACAAAGCTGACCTCACTTTGACCTCAAAAAAATAGATAATACGAAAAATGCAGTCAAAATGTGCGGTTCAGTGCGAATAAAGCGCATTAAATCAAGGGCTGATACCAAAATCACAGCTACCTGAATCGAGTGGGAATAATAAAATCAAGCACGAAAGCCTTGAAATATCGGGGTTTTCGTGCTTTTTTAAATTTTCAGCAGTATCGAACCGGTCGGTCAAAAAAATTTTTTCAAGAAAATAAAAAAAATTTCCAAAAGCTATTGACTCTGACGCTGCGTCATAGTATATAATCAAAATCAAGGGAGGCGATTTAATGAAAATGCACATTAAGGAATTTGCTGATCTTGCGGGTGTGAGTGTGCGCACACTCCACTATTATGATGAAATCGGACTGCTTAAACCATGCACTGTTGACGAACAGAACGGCTATCGCTTTTATGATGAAAACTCACTTATGCGAATGCAGGAGATTTTGTTCTATCGTGAGCTGGATTTTCCGCTAAAAGACATTCAGGCGATCATATCCTCTCCCGATTACGACAAACAGGCTGCGCTGAAAGAGCAAAAACATCTATTGACGCTGAAAAAAGAGCGTCTTGAACGGCTTATTTCGGCTCTTGAAGGTGCAATGAAAGGAGAAATAATTACTATGAAAGCATTTGACAACAGCGAATTTGAGATTCAGCGAGAGCTGTACGCAAAAGAGGCAAAGGAAAAATGGGGCGGTACTGCCGCTTACAAGGAAAGCGCCGAAAAAACAAAGGACTACACCAAAGAAAAGTGGAACGAGGTGAACTCAGGTATGGACAGTATTTTGGCTGAATTTGCAGAGTGCCTGAATAACGGTTCTGCTCCCGACAGCAATGAAGCTCAGGCGCTTGTGAAAAAGTGGCAGGATTTTATCACTGCCAACTGCTACACCTGCACAAAGGAAATTCTTTCGGGACTTGGGGAAATGTATACTGCGGACCTGCGTTTCAAGGCGAATATAGACAGCCACGGTGATGGAACGGCGGAATTTATGTGCATGGCAATCAAATCATATTGTAAGTAATACTAATACTAATAACCAAAACCTCCTCGGCTCTGTTGAGTCGGGGAGGTCGGCTTTTATTCAGGCGCATTTTTCCTGCCGTCCTGTCATTTTCCTTTGCATATGTGCGGAATGAGCTGCGATCAAGGATAATCCGATATGTAGCTTACCCATTCATCATAGGTTAATTGGTTATCAGTATAAAATTGTATTTGCTCTGCAGCCGCTTACTTGTTCTTAAAAAGCACCGCAAAAATTATTCCTGCAATAAGCACAGCAAGGGAAACCGCAAGAAGAATAAGCGAAATTCCGCTGTCCTGCGTATTCTGCGGAGCATTTACGGGGGCTTGGTTCTCGCCCTGAGGGAAACCGCCGCCCTGTGGGAAGCCGCCGGTAAATTCGGAAGCGCCGCTGTCCGGCTGTGTGCTGTTATCCTCATTGGTTTTATCGGAATTGCCGCTGTCTGTTTCTGTATCACTTGAACCGCCGGAGATCTCGGGAGCCGCAGACTTATCAGAATCACTTGGGAAAGCAGGCATTTCACCCTGTTCGGGCATACCGTCAGGATGGGTGAAATTTCCGCCGCCGTTTTGGAAAGTGCCTTTTCCAAAGCTGTCGGAGGAATTATCGCTTTCGCTTATTTCAGGCATATCGGGTGGGGTCTGAACGGAGCTTTCGGAGGTGTTTTCTTCACCTGCGGAGCCTGCCGCAAACTGCTTTGGCATATTTCCGTTAAAGTCTGCAAAGCCGCCCTTTCCGCCCATTGAGCCTGTGCTGCTAAGATCAACTCCCGAGCCGTCAACAAGTGCGGAGCTGTCCGCTGCCTGACCTTCTGATGTGGAAGGAATAGTGCCGTCAAGCTGTCCGCTTACGCTTTCCGCACGGAGCAGACAGAACTGTTCAAGGGCTTCTGCACCCTTGGTAAATTCCTCATAGGTACAGAATTTTGTGGGGTCTTTTTCAACGTAGGGCGCAATCATTTCTGCGGTGCTTTCTATCATTTCCGCAAAATAGCCGCTGTCGAAATACTCCGTTATAAATTCCTGCATTATCTCGTGATAAAGCGCCGTATATTCCTCGTTTGCAAATATCCATGCCACCATTGGGCGTGATTCCGTTGTTCCGCCCGAAACGGGAGAATCTATGGGGAAATTCACCATTGAAGTTGCATCGGAGGAACTGCCTGCGCCGCCGAAGCTGCCGAATGCAAGGTTGTAGTCCCAAGGTATCATTGAGAGAACGCCGCTGCTTTCATACAGGTAGTAGTTGTGTATCATTGAGCCTGTGTAGCTGTCAAAGTTGCAGACGAAATTGTGAACGGCAAAGTAACGTATTACCTCCTCAATGTCCACAACGCTTTCAATATCCGTGCCCTCGTTAAGGGTCTTCAGGGAAGCTATCAGCCTGTCCTTGTCAGCGTTTGTAATATCGGTCTTGGCGTTGTCGAAAATGTTGCTGTAGCTGTCGTAGTCATCGTCCGTATAGACAAGCATCACATCGCTTGAACCTCTTGCAGAGCCGCCGTTCATACCGTTTTCGCCCTTTGCTCCGAATTCGTGACGGGTCTTTCCAACAGTCTGAGCCGTATCGTCGGTTTCTGCTGAGGCATCGGTTTTATTATCCCATTCTGTGGGGTCAAAACCGCCGCCGTTGCCCTTGCCGCCGCCCATGCTCATACTGTCGGGCTTGTAGAGGTTTCCGCTGCTGCCGAACCGGCGCTCGGAGAAGCTGTCCTCCACGGCTTCCACCGCAAGGTACAGACCCCAATCCTCGCCGTTTACGGTTATATATGCAAAGCTGCAAAGTGGTGCGGCTGCGCCCATATAATTCATCATCTGATATACAAGAAAATCCTTCATATAGGTGTTATCCTGGATTATGTTGTTAAGGCTCAGCTTGTCAAGACCGTGATAGGTCTTTGTGCTGTCGTAGTGGTCGAACTCTATCTTGAAGCTGTAACGGTCGTTGCCGTAAGCGGAAACAGAGCTGAGAGAGGTGTTGCCCTTGGCTCTTATGCCGATATTCCGAAAAGCCTCGCCGTCGATAACTGCGGCGCAGACCACATATTCCTCGTCCTCGCAGCCGTCTATGAAGCCTTCCCAATCGTCCATAACAATATCTATAGTGTGGACGTAGGACGTATCAAACAGCCTGTTCTCATAGCCGATGACCTTTGCCGCAGTTTCTATGCCGAGGCTTTTTCCGCAGCAGAAAATCACCGATAAAGCAAGGCTGACAGCGGTTATTATACAGCATATCCTGTCTGTGTATTTGCTTTTAGACATTGTAACGCTCCTTTCGGGGAAAAGGACGTCAGCCCATGTATTCGCCGTTGTAGCTGACGAGAACTGCGCTTTCAACTCCGTTCATTTCGGAAAGAATGTTGATGAAATCGGTGTTGTCGTCCTTAAGGCGTATCTCGTAATTTATCTCAACGGAGCCTTTGCGAGCGGTCTTGCTCTTTACGGTGCAGCGCTTTGTCTGCTTGTCAAGGAATTCCTTGGCTTTAAGTTCGCTTTCATGGTCTGCGCAGCTTACGACCGCAATATAGGGGTTGGTGCAGGACTTTCTGTTGACGAAAACAAGAAGCACAACGCCGATAACAACGCTTCCGATAACCGCAAGAGGTATCATTCCTGCGGCAAGCACGATGCCCACGGCAATTGACCAGAACAGGAACGCAATGTCAAGGGGTTCCTTAATGGCTGTACGGAAACGGACGATAGAAAGTGCGCCCACCATACCGAGAGAAAGAACAACGTTTGAGGTAACTGCTAAAATTACAAGGGTGGTTATCATCGTAAGAGCAATAAGGGTCACGCCGAAGCCTGAGGAATACATTACCCCCGAATAGGTCTTCTTGTAAACAAAGAAAATGAACGTACCTATGCCGAAAGCAAGGACAAGGGCTATCACCATATCCAGTATGCTTACGCTTGTGATGTTTTCGAGAAAGCTTGATTTAAAAATATCGCTGAAGGTCATAATTTTATTCTCCTTTAAATTTAATTAACCGTAAATACGGCAGGCTGCATATTTTGAAAATGAAGAAGTGCGGCGGTTTTTGAGCTGTACTGCATCGGCGATTATTTCCGGCAGAAAGCTGTCCCATTTTATTTCAAGGATAATGCCGCAGTCGGGTGCAGGGAGGGTAACGCAGTCGGGGGAAAGAAAATCCGAAGTATTGCTGCCCGTGCGTATGTCGTAATCGAGAGTTATGCGGACGTTCCCTGCAGGGAAAACGAAGGCCTCTCTTGTGTAGTCCACAATTGTCTTGGCTTTAAGCCCCTGCAGAACGGTCTTGCGGTAAAGCTCCTTTACAAGCTCATGCTCGCTGTCACTCATCCGCTCCGTTTTTCCCGTTACAATATCAAGAGCCTGTTCCGCTGTAAGAGGTGCGGATTCCTTGCAGCAAAGACCGTTTATCTTGCTTTTCTTTTCAAGGCGGATGAAGGAAGTATCGCCGTTGTAAAGCCTTATGCGGAACTTTTCACGCCTGTTGACGCCGTTTATCTTTTCAAGCAGCGCCTTGTCGAAAATATTGTCGAAATAAACGCTGCGGACAAGGTATTTCCCGTCCTCCGAATGTATATCGGGCTTCATTACAGCTGATAAATTCTGCCGTACAGCTAACATATCGGACAGGTCAATTTCCTGTTTGTATTCATGTCTGAAATTCAATTCCGAAGTTCTCCTTTCATTTAACTTTATACTAATCCTCATTTGTTCGGTGGATAAAGTTGGTAGATAGAATTGCTCCAATCAAGGAAAGCGACCACAGGCGTGCTGTCGCACGGCAAGGGAGCTTGACGACAAGTGGTGCAATTATAGCTGCCAAATTTATCTACAGGTTAAATGAGGATTAGTATTACATACATTTTACAATGGCAACCTTAAAATTAGCTTAGAAAAAATTTAATCGGCACCGCAGTTTCAAAGGAAAATTTCCTCCGAAATTGCGATGCCGATCTGCTGAATTGCCGACAGGTCTGCAAAATCATCTCGTCTTAAACTCAAAAACATCCGATAAAAATCCCGGAATGTCCGTTCCGCTTATGGTATCTACTGCGGCTATCTTGAAACGGTATTTCTTCTGTCTGTGCAGTCCCGTTATGGTGCAGCTTTCGCCTTTTACCTTCTCATATTCCTCATACTTGCCGATCAACGGGTTATAAAGATAAACAATATAATAATCCGCTCCGTTTATCCAGTTCCATGTAAGGTCTATCTGGTCCTTACCTCTTGAAGCAAGTACACTTTCCGGGGCGTTAAGACGGTATTTATACTTTACACGGTTCCTTTTGGCATAGCGCTCTGCGTCTGTGCCTTTTTCAACCACCATTGTCATCTTTTTCGGCGTTATCTTCTTGTAGTGCTTAACAAGAGAGTTTTTTGAGGAGTCATAGGTGTAATATACCGCATTTGCCGAGGAAGAACCTGTCACACGGGTAAAGCTCGGCTCGTCCGAGGTGAAGTTTACAATATATCCGAATGCGTATCTGTCAACGGTACATCTCCAGGGCACGGAAACTGCCAGCAGCTTGGGGCAGTTGTAGAAAGCGTCATAAATGTTGGACACTTTATGGGGCAGCGTTACTTTTGAAAGGGAAAGACAGTTTCCGAAAGCGCCGCTTCCTATGCAGGAAAGTGTAGAGGAATCCTTTGTGAATATCACCGATTCAAGTGCGGAGCAGCAGTAGAAGGCCTTGTCAAAAATTCCTCCACCGTAATAGCTGCCGTATATCTCACTTTCGCACACATCTCCTCTGAATATTACGGTTTTAAGGCTTATGCAGCCAAAAAACGCATTTTCTCCCACACATTCGATGTCGCCCTTTACGTCCAACGTTTTAAGGTTGACGCAGCCTGAAAAAGCGCCGTTTCCGATGCCGCCCCAGCAGGTCTTCGGTATGGTAACGCTTGTTATGCTTTTTTTGCCGGAAAATGCTCCGTCGGCAATGTATACTGCGTCCTCGGGAATGGTTATTGCGCCGCCCTTGCCCTTATAGCTTTTGACAAAAATGTCGCCCTCCTTGTCCTTTGCCATAATGAAGCCGCCCTTGACCGTATATTCCGAGTTTGATATGACCTTTGCGCCGTTAAGGGCAGATGAAGTGACGGCGGAAGCTCCCATTGCCCCGAAAGCCATTACAGCAGCAAGCGCTGCGCCTATTATCTTTGTCATTTTCATTGAATGGTTCCCCTTTTCAGATAGCCTGTCATGCTTTATCCGTACTGCCGAAGCCGCCTTTGCGTTCTCCTGCTGCTTCATCATCGTCGGTTATGCCGAAGGGCAGGAAAATACCCTGTGCGAAGCCCTTTCCCTCATCAACATCGGCAATGCTGAAATCCTTGCTGTCGTTGGTTATCTTTATTTTTATGTGTCCCTCGTTGTCGGCGTAAAAATAATCGCTGTCAATGATTCCCACGGTATTGTCAAGCTGTATGCGGTGCTTGAAGCCAAGGCTGCTTCTGGGGAATATCTGGAGTACCCAGCCTTCCGCTATTTCCGCTCTTATCCCCGTGGGGATAAGCAGGGTATCGTCGGGGTTAAGGGTAATTGCTACGGGCAGAAAAAAATCATAGCCTGCGGAACCTGTTGTGGCACGTTTCGGCAGCTTTATATGGCTGTAAATTTCTTCAATAACAACATCATCGTCTTCGGGAAAAACAGCTTTCCAATCTGCTGTGAACTGCTCCAATGAGACCTTTGAAAAACGGGCTATTCTGTTTATTGCCATAAACATACGCTCCTTTTTTGAAATAATTGACTATTTTATATTATACAATATTAAAGGCGTTTTTGTCAATCGGATAAATAAAAATTGACCTGTCGCTTTGGCAGCAGGTCAATAAATGTATCATTTCTTTTCGTTCGTTTCTTCATCGTCGGGCTCGGGGTCGCTGTCTTCAAATTCAGCCGGGTCGTTGGAGGTGGTTCCGGGTATCTTTTCCATATCTCTGAAAATATACATTGCAACGCCGCTTATTGTGAAAATAATGCAGGCGGGACCCATAATAAGTCCTACAAACATTGTCGTAGGGTTCCAGAGTATGATAACTACTTCCAGAGCAACTATAAAGACCAGCATAAGCGTCCTTCCGAAGTATCTCATACCAAGGCGGAAGGAGTTTTTAAGGCAGTTCAGCACCGTGTTTTTATATCTTGCAAGCAGAGGAAAAGCGTAAATAAGGCTGAGAGTGAAGATATACGCTGCAAAAACGCCGATAAGGAGAAATGGCAAGGCGTTTTCTGTCATTGCATTGTAAAGCTGGAAATCGTAATACACCGAAAGAAAGCATATTATACTGATAAAGCTCATGGGAATGCCCTGTTTCCAGTTATCCGCAAAAGCCTTTAAAAAATCTCTGCCGATGTTTCCTTCTCTGTCCTCCGTCATTTTAAGGGTAACGGAAAAGGCGGCTATGGTGCTGCACCCTACCGTCACGATCGGCAGGCTGAACAGAAGCCACAGCAGATTGAGCTTTACAACGTCCCACAGCCTTTGCATAAAGCGGTAAACGGGACTGTCTATACTAAAAAATTTCATTAACGGCAAAACCTCCGCAGAAAAATGTCAAACGGGACTCCATGCAGGGTGAACTTGTCTGCTCAAGCCCTGCATTGAGACCCCGTTTAGCGAATCACAAGTGAAATTAACCCTTTACAGCGCCAAGCATGATGCCCTTTTCAAAGTAACGCTGCATGAACGGATATACAAGCATAATAGGAATAATAGTTATCATTGAGATAGTATACTGGATAACCTTTGTATTCAGCGAATTTGCAAGAGCCGTGCTGTCCGAGCTGCTGGTAGCGCCGTTCATCATTGCGCTGAGGTTTGACGACTGATTGAGGTAAACATACAGTCTGTGCTGGAGGGTGTACAGCTCTGGGGAGTTGGAGTTGTAAATAAGTGAATCCTGGAAGGAGTTCCAGTGACCAACTGCGCCGAAGATAGCAATAGTTGCAAGTATAGGCTTGCTCAGAGGCCAGATTATCTTATAGAAGATCGTCCAGTAGCCTGCGCCGTCGATAAATGCGCTTTCCTCTATTTCTCCCGGTATCGATTCAACGTAGGTCTTTACCAGAATTATGTTGTAAGGGGAAACGATAGCCGGAATGATGTACACAAGGAATGTGTTTGTAAGACCCAGCATGGAAAGGTTCAGGTAGGTGGGGATAAGACCTGCGTTGAAGTACATTGTGATAACAAGGAAACGATACCAGAACTTTCTGTGCCACATTTCCTGCTTTGTCATAAGGTAGCCTGCAAGTGCGGAGGCAAATACCATAAGTACCGTACCGAGGATAGTTCTGAGGATCGTGATGAAAAACGAATTCCACAGGTCGTTAACGTTGCTCATGGCAATGTAGTTGGAAATTGTGAGCTGATGGGGGATAAATGTGATAGCGCCCTTTCTTACAAGGTCGTTGGACGAGATTGTGTTGATGAAAATGTAGTAAAACGGGAAAATACAGCTTAATGTAAAGAGAGTGAAGAACAGGTAGTTAAGGATATTGAACACAATATCGCCTGTTGTAAGCTTTATCTTTATGCCGTTTTCCTTACGATCCTTGGAGCTGCTTTTGAGCTCATGCCCTGTTTTGAATGCCATTCCGAACGCCCCCTTATACAATGCTCTCGCCGCGGACGAGCTTGGAAATGCCGTTTGCGGAGAAGAGAAGAATTACGCTTATAACAGACTTGATCATACCTATAACGGTCGACATAGGGATAAGTCCGCTTCCGATACCGAGGTTATAT
>JALEJQ010000026.1 GCA_022769565.1 Oscillospiraceae bacterium | reverse complement strand
TTCACGGAAATGCCCGTTGATTTTGAAGGCTATGACTACGGTACATATTATATGCCGGAAAGCGGAGATTACATTGCTCTTGTAAAGCCGCCCTGCTATGAGTCAATGGATTCGGAGATATATGTTATCGACCCCGACACGGCGGAGGTATCCCACAAATACACCATACCTGCCGAATTAGGCGATCTGACAAGCTTTTTCTTCTCGGGAAATGATAAGCTCTGTGCTTCGGACGGTGAAAAGCTGGTCATTATGAATTTGGAAAGTTGAAAGTGGAAAGTGAAATTATGGGTACTGCGCTTAAATTCGGAATGCGGAATTATTGTATCGCCTGCGGTAATGTTATTTTCGGGTCAACGGTTTTGGTGCGGTTCAACAGGCTTTATCGGGGTAACGGCTCTATGGTGCTATGGCTTGCTGTGTCGGATAAAATTCATATTGCTTTGCTCTATATATTTTATCCGAGTGTGACGTTGTTTATATGGGATAGAAATAGGCGCAATTCACATTAGTCGGTTCCGCTTCTTGATGTGAATTGCGCCTTTGTTAACTTTACTTTGCTGATTTTAACGCTGCAATGCGTTGCACCTTATCGCTCTCTGCTATTATTGCGTTACTGTGGTTTGTTATTCCTCACAAACCGTGAAATCCACCTGTCCGCTTGCAACGTTTGCGCCTGCACAGGTAACACGGATCTTATCGCCTACGCTGAACACTGCATTTCCGCTCTTGGTAAGGGTGAAATGTCCGTCAAAGTCATAAGGTCCGTTCTTCAGCGTTTCTATCCGCACAAGTCCCTCTACCGTGTTGGGCAGCTGCACAAAGAAGCCGAACTCCTGCACGGAAACTATCATTCCGTCAAACTCTTCTCCAAGGTGTCCTTTCATATACTCCGCAATGTAGCAGTCGTCACAGTCACGCTCCACCCTCATTGCCGTTAATTCGCAGTTTGAGGATTGCTCCGAAGCGTCATGTGCAAACGCAGCATAACGCTTGCGCAGGAACTCATCGGGCTCCTTGTTGTAGCAAAGGTCGGTCAGTATGCGGTGTATGGCAAGATCGGGGTAACGCCTTATGGGCGAGGTAAAGTGTGCATAATCCGCAAGCACAAGTCCGAAATGTCCCACAGGCTGATCGGAATACTTTGCCTTTGCCATTGAACGCAGTACAAGGTTGTTTATTACCGGCGCAAGGGGGCTGTCCTTGGTCTTTTCCAGTATCTCCGCAAGGTGCTTCGCCTTTATTTCGGTGAAGTGGGGCACCTTTATATTCATTCTTGCCGCAACGTCAAGCAGTTCCGACACCTTTTCGGGCGCAGGGTCTTCGTGTATACGGTAAACGAAAGGAATTTTCCGCTCGTTTGCGGTCTTTGCCGCCGCAGTATTAGCCATAAGCATAAATTCCTCTATGATAAGCTCGCTTTTTCCTCTTTCTCTCGGCAGAACGTCCACGCAGGTCTCGTTCTCGTCGATTATCAGCTTTGCTTCGGAAGTTTCTATCTGGGGAGCGCCTCTGCGCAGCTTGTTAGCCGTCAGTATCTCCGCCAGCTTCTCCATATTGACGATAGTTTCGGTAAGTCCGTCATACTTTTCAGCAAGCTCTGTGGGTATCTCTGTGCCGCTTTCAACTGCGTCAAGTATTTTGTTGACCTCGGAATAAACGCCCTTTACCCTTGAACGGATAACGGTCTTGCTGAACTTGTATTTAAGCAAAGAACCGTCCTTCCCCAGCTTCATAAGGCAGGAAAAAGCAAGTCTGTCCTCCTGAGGATTAAGTGAGCAGATGCCGTTGGAAAGCTCTTTCGGCAGCATGGGAACGACCTTGTTTGCATAGTAAATGGAAGTGCCTCTGCGGAAAGCGTCCTTGTCAAGCTCGGAATGTGGCTTAACGTAGAAGGAAACATCTGCGATATGAACGCCCAGCTCCCAGCCGTCCTCTGTTTTCTTAACGGAGATCGCATCGTCAATGTCCTTGGTGTCTGCGCCGTCTATGGTGAAAATTATCTCGTCACGCAGGTCAAGACGGCGTTCTGTTTCGCCCTCGGGAATACCCATATGCTCCGCAAATCTTGCCTCGTCCATAACAGCGTTCGGGAACTCCGTTTCAACGCCGTTCATATAAAGTATAGCCTCGGCGCTGCTTACCGCACGGTCGGAATCACCGAAAACAGCCTTTATCCTTGCTCTGTGTTCCGAATGGCGCTGACCTCTCTTGCAAATTTCAGCAAGCACCTTATCACCCGACTGCACCTCAACATCGCACTTTACAACGATTATAGGCTCTTTTGCAAGAGTGTCGGGGTGGATAACAAGGCTGCTTCCGTCTCTTTCGGCAACGCCCGTAAACTCGGAGAAACGCTCCTCGATTATTTCAACGACTTCGCCGTCGGGAGTTTCGCCCCTTTGTTCGCCCTTCTGGGGTATCAGCTTTGCAAGAACGACGTCGCCGGGCATTGCGCCCATAAGGAATTTGCCCGGAACGAACACTTCCGTGCCGTCATCCTTTTCGATAAAGCCGAAGGTCTTGTTTATCCTTGAAACGGTGGCTTTGAACATTCCGCCTGCTTCGGCAAGCTTATAGCCTGCCTTTGTTTCGATAACATCGCCGCTTTTTTCAAGGCTTGCAAGGGCGCGCTTGAATTCGGGCAGATTATTTTTCCTGCCCTTGCACTTGTTGTACAAAACCTTGAAGGGAACGCTTTTTTTGCCGCTTTGTTTCAGTATTTCTTTAATTCTTGTTTTATAAATATCAAAAGTTTCTGCCATAAAAACTGTCCTTTCATTTTAAAAAAAGTCCTGTGTCTGAACGTAACAAACACAGGACGTTAATCAGCTTGCAGAATTACTTTACAACAACGCCGATAATATTTGCAGCGAGTGTAACGACGAACATTACAATTGCAAGAACTCTTGTAAGAGCCGCAAGGGATTCTTCTCTTGTGGTACCTCCGTTTTTGTCGAAGAAGTTACCGGAAGAGCCCGAAATTGCGGAGCTCATATTCTGCTGCTTTGGCGGCTGCATTACTGTAACAATAACAAGTAAAACGCTTGTGATAAGCATAAGTACACCGCATACGATCTCAAGAACGCTCATTTTTATTATACCTCCGAAAAAGCCCGTTATGTTTCGGGCGCTGATTTTCATATTTATTATATTATAACACAATACCTGCAAAATTGCAATACTTTTTTTCTTTAAGAGCAATTTATGTATATAATGTATAATTAGGCACCCATATTGATTTAATGAATAATGAAAAATGAATAGTGAATAGTGAATAATTAAGGTGTTCGCTGCGCTCACGGATTTTAATATCCGCCGCAGGCGGCTCCTTAATTATTCATTCTTCATTATTCACTATTCATTATTCATTTAGCGAAGCGCCTATAATTCCACATTCCACTCTCCACATTCCAAATTCAATAAAATTCCTAATTAATTTTCAGCCCGTAATTCCCACAAAGGTCTGCAAGTCCCTTTGGATATATCATTCCGAGGGGAGAAAGCTCCCACCTTGAATTTGTGTAGGAAATGGCAGCACCTACAACGGTGCCTGCATTAAGGGGCTTTTCAAGTTGATAGATAAGGGTCTTTCCGTCGGAAAGATTTATCCGCACAGCAGGATTTTTAAGGTCGCTGAAATCCAGTCCGCCGGGATTTTCATAAATGGAATAAGCAATGTCAATGCCTGCAATGTCAAGAGGAAGGACGTTGAAATTGATGTACATCGCCTTTTTATCGGGAGCGTTGAGATACTTCACTCCGCCGCAGAAAGAACGGTCGTTGCCGAAGAAAACAAAGCGGTCGTTTTGCGTGACCATACCGTGCTTGTCGGTCATAAATGCAAATGCGTCAACGTCCATGGGGAAGTCCTTGTTGTCGTAAACAAGCTCTATCTCCGCCTCGGCGCACTCCAGCATTATGTGCATTCCTCTTTCGATTATGTACAGGGAATGAAGCTCCTGCTTTTCCTCGGGCGGTTCTTCCGCTGCCTCCTCCGGCTTGTACATCTGACTTGAAGCAGGGGGAATGTCTATAATATCGGGGTAAATTATCTCTTCCTCGGCGGCACGGCTCATTGCCTCCGCTTCTGCCGCCATAGCGCTCGGGTCTGCCTTGAATACGGTTCGTCCGTCCTCAAAGGCTGCTCCCTCTGCCGATACGCCGCTTAAATATATACGCCTTGTGACCTTTGACCGCAGCAGCAGCTCGCCGTAAATGTAGGAGCCGCTCCTTATGGGCTGTACCGTCAGCGTTACCCTGTTTTCACCCGGTTCAAGGCGCTCGGGGTAAACGCTTATATCGTGAAAGGTGGAAATAAGCTCCGCCGCAGCAGGCGTTATAAGCTCCATTACAAAGGAACATTCCCTTTCGGGCGGAATTTTGCCAAGGTCGATGTTCTTGGGTACGCCCCAGGGCTGCTCCTCGCCCTCAATGCCCGAGATACCGCCGATTATTTCAACGTCCGAAAATGCCGTATCACCCGTCAGAGAAGAAATGGCAATGCTGTCGGGACCCGTAAGGCTGCTGTTTGTTATTTCCGCCCTGAGATGTTCAAGGGAAACTTCTGACGCTTTTACGGTAAGGACAGCACCCCGTCCGCTCCACAGCGTAGTTTCGTTACCGATAACCTTGCAGGGCTTTTCTATTACAAAAGGTCCCTCAAATTCACCCTGGGGCAGATGTACCTCTCCGCTTCTGTCGGGAGAGTTCAGCAGCTTCTGCAATTCTATACTTGTCAAGACCTCTCCTCCCGTGAAATGCTCGGCGCACCGCTTATCCTGCCTAAAAGAACACAGGAGACCGCACCGAACAGAATATTAAGCACTACAGCCGCATAATAGGCAATGTTACCGAAGGAATATACCATTGCGGCGTTCATCATAGCTGCGGACAGCATGAGCATAACTATCCTGAGCGCATTATAGCCCCCTGCCGCACCCTTTATGCTGCGGCAGAATTTTCCGTAGTCAAGCATTGACTTCAAGCCGTCATAAAGCACAGCGTCGGCAGAATTCCTTGCCGCCATACAGCCCTTTGAAGCCGCATATATAACGTCGGCTTCTTCCGAGGCTTCAAGCTCTCTGCTGTCCGAAACGGTCATGCCGACAGTTTTTTTCATTCCGTGAACAAGGCTTATAAGGCGTTCCCTGTCTGCCTTGCCTGTTATCATTTTTACCTTTTTAAGTGTCTTTTCCGCTTCCGAAGTTTCCATTTTTTCAAGTGCTTCAAAAGCGATAACTTCATCGCTGTTTGCACCCGTAACAGCCTTGTCGCCTATGGAAACAGCCTCGGGAGAGCCGCCCTCCGAGAGGATTATCACCCTTGACCCGAGAGAAGCAAACTGCTTGTATGCTCCTGCGGAAGAGCTGCGCAGCTTTTCGTGAAGAGTCATCATTCCGATAAAGATCCTGCTGCCGTCGTAATTTTCCGCAGCGTAGGCAAAGACCCTGTTGCCCTGAAAAATAAGCTCCTCCGCCATTGCCGACAGCGCAGCGGTGTTGGAGAGAGGGCGAACAGCACCCGAGCCGTCAAAATATCCCGTACAGCCGCCGATTATTTCGGAGGGAGCGCCTTTCAGCAGCTTTCTGCACCCGTGCAGATTGTATGCGCCGTTGATAAGGTCGGGAGTTATTTCAAGGTCAAGTGTGTTCTTTATGCGCTCCGCCATATATTCTGCTTCCGCACGGCAGCAGGGGTCGGAGCATATTATCCTGCCCCTGTTTATAAGGGCGGAGGTGTTTTCAGCCACAGCTCTTGCGGCGATTGTGCCGAGAGGGTAGGGTATCTCATAAAATTTGCGGCAGGTAGCGCCCGTTCCGTCCGTGAAGCCCGTTACAACAGGCTTGCCGTCCGTTACAAAGCCCGATTTGTCCGCAAAAATATAGTCCGCAAGACCGTTCAGGCTCTCCGCTTTGATACCGTCACGGCGCATTTCGGCTTTGTCTGCGTTCATAAAAAATCCCTTGGGCTGTTTTAGTCCCACAGAAGCAAGGAACAGCAGCGAAGCGTAAAAAACAGCCGCCGTGATCGCTTCGTCAATATCAGTTCCGTAAACGCCCTCGTTAACTGCGCAGAAAACATAAATTCCCATAAGCGCAGCAGCCAAAACAGCACTTAAAACTATACCGAGTGTATAACCTGCTGAGTTTTTTACAGAATATTCGGCTTCTTCTTCGCCATTTTCCACCGAGGTTATCTTCAAGACAGCATAGCCGGAGGTGATAACGGAATTTCGTTCAACGGTGTAGCTGCCCGAAATATCCTCTTCAAGCTCTTTTTCCTTGAAATTGCGGATAAGGTCGCTTTTGCCGTCCTTTTCGGCGGTGATGTCGCCGTGGAGAACCATTCCTTCGGCAGGGCAGATGTCTCCTGCGGTAAGAAGGACGTAATCGCCCTTTACTATGTCCTCTTCGGGTATTTCCGTGACCGTATTTCCGCAGCGATAGACCTTGTATGTGCGTCCGCTGCGGCTTTTTTCCTGCTTTCCCGAAGTTTTCCCCGTGTGAAGCTCCGCAAGGCAGTTCACCGCTGCAGGAATAAGCGCCGCAGGGATAAGGGCAAGAACGGCAAGCACATCCTTTGCGCTTCCGCTTGCCGCACCCGAAATTACGCAGATAAGGTACAGCAGGTATAAAATTATATATATCTTTACGGGTATCCTGCCAAAAAGCTCTTTCAGCTTTGAAAAGAAGTTTTCCGGCTTTCTATCATTCCCGGGACGGCAGCTTCCGTACTTTTTTCGGGAGTTTTCAGCCTGACCGTCCGTAAGGCCGTTAAAAGTCATATTTGATCCGTTCCTTAGCTATTGTTTAGTATCGTTACCCCTATAAGTGTTCCCCTGTCATCTCGTGAGGCTCTGAAAACGGTGCCGTCCTTCAGCCTTATTGCCTGACCCTGGGGAACGGGGTTGCCCTGAGGAGAAAGGAGACCTACAGCGTGGCTGTTTATAAGGAACCACTCGCCGTTGTGACAGCAGACGTAAGCCTGCATTGTGGTGTCCGCCTTTTCATCGGGGAAAATATTGCTGTGAGTATGCCATTTGAATAGGGGGGTGTTGTTTACAACGTCCATTTCGGAGGATTTTCTCCATTGTCCCGAATGACCTCTTACCTCGGAATTTATGCTGAACCGTACAATGTCCTTATCGGCTGCTCTTGTTCCGCAGAAAGGACAGACGGGTCTGTTCACATCGTAAAGCACGAACCACTTTGAATCACAGTTCGGGTTGGAACACTTATGCAGCAGATCCCAAGTCTGAACAAGACCTCTTTCCCACTCCATTGCCGAAGGGCGAAGCGAGGGCTCGTGAAGTCCGTCCACAAAGGCACGGAGGAACAGCTTTTCAAGCACAGGTCCCAGGTCCTTTACAGTGACCTTCAAGGACGAAGGGCGGTTTGAGGTGTCGTTTGGATCCTCTATGAAAAGAGCTTTCGGTCCAAGACCGAGAAAATCGTCCTCCTCCGCAGATACCGTTGAAAATATCTTAGGTCCCATAAGAGGGTGCCGCAGCAAAAGATATTCGTAAATAAGCACGGCAAGGGCGTGAAGGTCTGTTGTGGAGCCGGGTATCTTTCTTCTTGGGTCGGAGCGGTCAAGCTCCATTGTTGCAAGAACTTCGGGGGCAATGTAGCCTCTTGTTCCTGCAACCTCGGGAGGGTAAAGTCCCGGCACAACAAGGGAATCTATGTCGATAACAACGCAGTTTCCGCTTTTTGGGTCAATAAGCACGTTGTTGTTGGAAAGGTCGGAATGTGCAAGTCCTGCCTGATGCAGACGGCGTATGGAACGTGACAGCAGCAGGGACATCTGGAGCATGGAGCGGAAATCGCCAAGCTCCGCCTTGTTTAGAAAACGCCTGTTGCTTGAGGTAAACCAGTTGCTTTTCTTGTCCTTTCCTTTCAGGTCAAGAAGCTGCGAGGCTCTGCTGTCAAAGAAGAAATCCGAAGGATAAGCCGGCGATACAAGACCGAATTCCGGCGCAACAACAACGTCCGTAGGCCAGCAGAAGCGCTTTTCAAAATACGCTGCCAGCTTTTCGTCGTTGCCCATTGCTCCACCTGCGGATTCGGGTATGGTTGGATTGTACTTTCCGATAATTGCTTCAATACGGGAACGCATATTGAAGTCAACCTTTTTCGGGTCGTTGAAAAACTGAACCACATAGGATTTATCGGGAGCGAAATATGTATATTTCATTCCCCCTCTTGGGGGATTGTCGGTTATAACATAAGGTATTCTCCTGCCGTTTGCAAGAGTTGCTTCACCCATTCTGCTCATTTTATCTCTCCGAAGTGTTTATTATAAGTAATGTCCTGTCGTCAAAGGAACCTCTTTCCACATAGTTGTCAAGCCATACGGAAAGCCGCTCCGACTTTGTTTTTCCGTTATCGACCCCGAAGCTTTCAAGGGAGGAATGGCGCATGACCTCTCCGAAACGGCTGTCCCACAGCGCTTCAAGGCCATCTCCCGTTTCCTTCATAACGTTTTTGGAATACTGGAGGGAGTAGGAAACGCTGCTGTCGTTGACCCAAGGGTAAGCCACAGGCTCGGGGGCTTTAAGCTCCGTTTCCGAAGCCGCATTTTCTTCCTTTTGGGGGAAATCTATGACCCCGTTAAGCAAAAGGTCGGTATAAAGCCGCAGAAGCTGAGGGTTGTTGGGATAATAATCGTCCGCAACGCCGTCCGTCATAAGCATAAGAGAGGTTATTTTTCCTCGCTGTATCCTTGTGCGGCTGCCAAGGCTCTCGGGGGTGCGCATTTTTTCCGAAACAAGAAATTCCGTTTCGCCGGCAAAAGCACCGCTGTCGGCATTTCCGAGAATACGCAGAGCGCCGTTATGGTCTGCTCCGCTGTTGAAGCTGGCTATCATTCCGTCGCCCACCTGAACGGCAATAACGAAATGCTCGCCGTTCTGCACCGGTATCATCACCGCCGCAAGCAGCGTTCCCGAATAGTCCTTTAAATCGGGCTTTCTGCCAAGCTCTTCTTCAAATTCAGGCTTGCCCGAGCGTATCATATATGCGCCCTCAACGGCGGAATAAGCGTCGGAAAAGCAGTCCTGCACAAGCTGCGCAAGCCTTGAGCATACTGAATTGAAGCCGGGGTCGTCAAAGGGCTTGCTCAGATCGGCAGTTATATCTGGAAGCTTTCCTTTAAGCTCTGAAAGCTCATTTTTAAGGCAAGCCGAAGCCGCCTCGCAGGACACCTTTGCCCCTATTCTTGAAAGAGGCTTTGACCCTGCGCCGTCGGAAACAACGGCAATGACCCAATCGTCTATCCTTGTAAAATCGTACCAGTCGTCACAGTTGGAGCCTTCATGCTTGTGCTTTTTGCCCCTTACTCTTGCGGCAATGATCTCTCCGCCGCTGTATTGTTCATAGCTGTTCCTGTATTCGGGATAAGGCTCGGGGGAATCGGGAACGGGGTTGTATTTCCAAAGAGAAGCGGTATGCTCCGTTACCTCTCTGTCGGAAAGGGTATTCTTAACGTCCTTTTCATTGTTTTCGTTACTGTTCATCAAGCGCCTCCCCGTTACGGAACGATCACGAAGCCCTGAGGCGGAGGCGGAAGCTCGATATTTGCACCCGGCTTTGAATCAAGGCTCTTGCTGGACATTTTAACGGAGCTTGATACCCACGCAAAGAACTGCGCAAGGTCGCCTGCGGAAAGGTTGTTCATAAGAAGCACGCTTTCGGTGATCTCCTTTAACACGGTAGTATCTGCGCAGGAACCTGCGGCACAGGCAATGATGTTTGCAGGCTTGGTTGCTTTAAGCTCCGCAGCCGCTTCACGCCAATCGTCCGTGGGAGCACCGTCGGTAAGCAGGAAAACAAGGGGCTTCCAGTCGCCCTTCTGAGTTTCGGTGGACTTGCGCACCTCTGTCTTGATGCAGTCGGTAAGCAGACGGAGAGCCGCACCGAGAGCGGTAGCTCCGCCTGCGGTTATCTGCGGCTCACGGAAAAGCATAAGCTCCGTAAGGGGAGATACCTGTCTTGCGGAGGAATTGAAGGTAATAACGGAAAGGTACGCTGTTTCAAGTGCCTGAGGGTCGCCTCTCAGTTCGGAAATAAGGGCTCTTACGCCGTGCTTTACAGCCTCGATAGGGTCTCCTGCCATAGAGCCGGAAACGTCAAGAAGCAGGTAAACGGGAAGACGTCTTGAAAATTCTGACATAATCAAAAACTCCTTTGCAATAAAATATGAATATATGAACCGATAGGGAAAAATGTCAATATAAAGCAAGCAAACGCCATATATTTTAGTATAAACCAAATATCGGCATAAGTCAACAGAAAAATGTGGAGAGTGAAGAGTGGAGAGTGAAGTTTTTAATGTGGAAAGTTGAAAGTGGAAAGTTGAATTATAGGTGCTGTGCTAATACAAATAACCAATAAAACTGTAGACAAAAAATCTTCACATAATCCATATATGCAAGATTATGCTCGATTTTTTGTACAGTTTTTAATTGGTTATTAGTATAAGTAACAAAAAGTGAATAATTAAGGTGACACGGAGCTGTTGGGTCAAATTGAATGTTGGATAACATTTTTAAATCCGTGAGCGAAGCGAACACCTTAATTATTCACTATTAATTATTCATTCTTCATTATTCATTTAGCGCAGCGCTTCAGCTTACCATAAGCGCAAGTATGGTTATTCCCTTGTCCTCCGAACCCTCAGCAGGCTTTATCTCAACGGTGTGCTTCGCCGTTTCCTTTGCAAGCACCACCTGCTTCGGGAAGCCGTAATTGCCCCAGCCGCCGGAGAAGTCCGCTTCAAGCTTGCCCTTGCGTTCGCCGTCAATGTAGACCTCATATGTGCCGCTTTTTCCGTCTGTTGTGCGCAGGAAGAATATACCAAGATTCTGACATTCCACTTCAAAGGAGATAGTGCCGCCCGATTCGGTTATCCAGTTGTCCGTAAACTGGCTGTAAACCTTGTTCTGCGCTACCTCGAAGCCGTCCATAGCCGTTGCCGTAATATCGGCTGCGTCAAGGAGCTTTGCGTTTTTATAGTAATCGTTCGTAACGCCCTCTGCGGCAAAGGCAGCAGGCTCTCCTGCGGAAGAAGCGTTCTCGTAAACTCCGTCAAGGTATCTTCCAAGCAGCTGACCGATAATATCGTGTCCCACATCGTTGGGGTGAATGTTATCGGGGGAAATATCCTTCCAGTTGATAGTACCTGCTTCAACCTCGGGATAAACTGCATTGCGGTAGCTTATCATAGGCAAATTATAAGCGGTGCCTATTTCCTTGTGAACGTCCTGAAGGCTTGTGCCGTCCTCCTGAGTGGTGAAAAGAAGTATAACGGCAGGCTGATTCTCTGCGGAAAGTATCTTTCTTACAAGGCTGTCGTAAGAATACTTGTTCATTGTCTTGTCGGTGTCGTTAACGGAAAATTCAACTATAACAACATCGGGGTTCTGAGAGAGAAGCTGCTCGTCAACACGGTGAACGCCAAGGTAAGAGTCCGTTCCGCCGATACCTGCGTTAACGAAATTGAACTTGCCCTCGGGGAACTTTTCACTCCACCAGTTAAAGAACCTTGAAGCGTAGCAGTTGTTCTGATTTGAGGCACTGCTGCCCTGCGTAATAGAGCCGCCGATAACGCCTACTGTAACTTCTTCGCCGCTTTCAGCCTTTTTCATTGCAGCGGCAAGCCTTGCGGTGTCGCCCTCGCTCATTATTGCTCTGCCGTACATTTTGTCGGTAACTCCCCCTGCAAGGTCAAAGGGAACAGAGGGGTCAACGGCATTTTCGTCCACAGCAGCTGTTGTAACAGCCGCAGCGGAAGCTGTTTCCGATGTGCTTTCTTTTGTGTCGGCACTGTCCTCTCCGCCGCCGCAGGCAGTAAGCATAGCCGCAGAGAGCAGTAAAGCCGCTGCGCAGGAGGTTATCTTTCTTATTGAATTCATATCAAGTGATTCCTTTCGTTTATATTGTTAATTTTAATCCGCATCAAAGTAAGCCGCCGTAAAAAGCAGCGAGGAATTGCAGCATACAGCCGTTTCATTGGTGGAAAAGCAGAAGTTGTTGTCGCAGTAGCATTTTCCGGGAGGTGTTCCCTTGGGGATATTCCACTTGGCATAGTCGTCCTTTTTGCTGTCGTCGGAGCACACGCCTATTACCGCAAGTCCCGGAACGGGATAATCGTTCTCCCCGAATGCGGACATACGGTGGTGGGGATTTTTTACGGGGTCGGAGCCTTCACCCGTAACGAAGCATTTGCCCATTGGGTTTTTGCCCAGTATGTAATTGAACTGTTCCCCTGCGACCCTTATGTAATCGGGACATTTAAGCATCATATAGGCAAAAATAAGCATTACGGAGCTGTTCATAAGGTGAATGTTGGTGAACACCTTGTAATCATCGGGAGCCATGGCTGTTTCGTAGCCGCTTTTTTCCGAAAGTGAAACAAGGTTGTCCGCTTCTATCCTGTACTGGAGCCTTATGCTACGCTCTATTTCAATATCCCTGGGTCTTGTGCCTGTCATATATGCCATAGCGCCGAAGCCGCCGGTGCCCCGATAGGTAAATTCCGTAACGCAGACAGATCTGTAAAGCTCCTTTATCTTTTCACGGAACATTTCCTCTCCCGTCATTTCGTAAAGCTCGCAGACCGTCCAGAAAATTATCTCGTTGGGGTTTGATGGCGGAATATCGCCGTTTGAGGTGTGTGTTATTTCGGGCGGATTAACGAACAGCGCAGGCTCGGGGTGGTTGGATATCCATATCCAGCCGCTGAAAGCCGCAGAACGGAGCAGGTCGGCAAAATCCTCGTCATATTTATCGTAAATACCTGCCGCAAGGCTCACCACCGCCACAAAAAGCGCCGTTGCCTGATAGGACGGGGGAGAAACATACTGCTCCGCCGTGTCGTTTTCGGGGGTAACGAAGTCGCTGATATTAAGGGTGCAGACCTTGTGATAAACTCCGCCGTCACCTGCCTGCATTTTAAGAAGCCAGTCAAGCTCATAACGGCATTCCGCAAGTATGTCGGGCATACCTTTTTGTGCGCCGGGAATGCTGTCCTTTTCACGGAAGCTGTTTGGGAACAGCTTATAGGCGTAAAGCATATGACCAAGGGCAATGCAGGCAGGAACGGTGTATTTTCCGTAGCTTCCCGAATCGTGCCAGCCCCCTGTGACATCTATAAATTTTGATTTGTCGGAAATAAGAGCGGCAGCACCACTGTGACATTTGCCATGGGCATAATCTCCCGCATAGTTTTCGTCAAGCTCTCCGCAGCGGTTGTAATAAAAGCCCTTGAGCAGGGTATTTTTCAGCTCGGTATAAGGCTTTTCGGAAATGGGGAAGCAGAAGGACTTTCTTCTTCCCGATCTGATATAATAAACTCCGGGCAGACTGAAGGACGAAAAGTCGGCAACAGCGGTAACATCCTCTGTGGCTTCGTCCGTAAAGGGCTTTGTAAGCTTTCCCGTCATCATAGTTCTGTCCGATACTGCGTCAACAAGGCTGAAAGAACCTCCGGCAAGTCCGGAGCCTGTGCATACAGCTCTTTTTGTGCCATAGATACTGTATCCAAGCTGGTTAATACAGATTTTGTTTTTCATTTATTGACCTCCGTAGCAGCGGATAACTCTTACACGATTTTTATTTAAATATTACCACTGTTAACGGATTTTGTCAATGTTTTTTTGAGCAGATCTACCCTTGAAAAGTCTGACCTGCGCATAGTTCTTCCGCACGGCTCGTTATCCTTTCGCCGAAGCCCATCTGCGCCATAAGAAGTATCGCATTTCTTGAATCCGCAGGACCGTTTTTTATGGTGTAGTCGAAAAGCACCGTTCCCTTTGCGATATGCTCGGAGAAGTGCATATTCATAAAGCCGTTTTCACGCTCTGTCAGTTCAAGGTCGTGGGTGGCGGCAATGCAAAGGCTGTCCGTTCCGCTCATAAATTCAAGTACACTTTCCGAAGCCGCAAGACGTTCCGCCGTGTTTGTGCCTTTGAGTATCTCGTCTATAAAGCAGATGCAGGGCTCCTTCTCGGCGGAATCGGTGAGCCTGCGGAGAGATTTCAGCTCTGCCGTAAAGTAGCTGTCACCCTCGGCAATGCTGTCGCTGACCGCCATAGAGCTTATCACACGGCACCTTTTCAGCGAGAAGCTCTCCGCCGTGCAGATGCCTATGCTCTGGGCAAGGATACAGTTTATCGCACACGCCTTGATGAACGAGGACTTGCCCGAAGCGTTGGAGCCTGTAAGAAGCATATTTTTGCTTATGCACACGCTGTTTGGCACGGGGTCTTTTATAAGTGGATGATACAGACCCTTTGCGTCAATAACATTTTCCTCCGTAAAAACGGGTCTGCACCATTTGTGATTTTCACGGCAGTTGAGAATGGCACAGGCTGCGTCGATAAGTCCCACGGTGCAGTAAACGCTCTTTGCGGCATCCTTTTTTTCGATTATTATCTTACGGGCGGCGCAGTAGCTTCTTACTTCCGTCTGGAATCCCATTTTTATCATATCGGCAAGGAAATCCCCCTCCGAGCCGCTGCCGAAGGTCACGCCCGAGGTCTTTTTCCGCAGTACCGCAAGCTGTGAACATTCCTCCTTAAGACCTGGGAAAAGCTCTCTTATAAATTCATTTTCGCAAAGCCTTTCCGCCGCAGCCGCAGCACAGGCTGCATACATCGCCGAGCCTATCTCAACGGAGCATATCCTTCTTGCGGAATAGAATAATACCATATTTACGGCAATGGGAAGAAATATCATTGCAAGACCCAAAGCGGAAAGGGGAAAAAAGTTCAGCGCAGCGCCCACAGCCGCCGCTGCAATGCCGATCAGCGGTGCAAAGGGCATAAAATAATATATCCACTTATGCGGTATCTCTTTGAGCGGTCTGCCGTAAACCGTTTCCGCAGCGCCGTTGTAGTTCATTTTGCCCATGCTGTAAAGAGCGGCGTAAATTTTCGTGCGCAGCTCCTCGTCCTCGCTCATTTTATCGCAGAGCAGAGCAATTTTCTCAGCTGAGCCTTTATCGCAGTAATGAAGCTGCTCCCACAGCATTTCCTCTCCTGCGGAGGTAAGGCAGGTGTCTATGGAAGCAAAAACGCTTTTCATATCAATATCGGCAAAGGTGATGTCGTCGGCATAGGGGCTTTCCTTTTTCAGCCGCTCGTTATAAAGGGCGCTTATGCTGTCAAATTCAGGCTTTTCGTCAGGCAGCGCCCCGAAAAAGAGCCTTGCCTCCCTTTCCTCTCTCCTGCGCCTTCCAAGGCTGTAAACAACGGCTGAGATGACCGCTGTAAGTACAACTGCGCAGACCGTCACTATCAATATTTCCATATGCCCAATGCTCCTTTTGTTGATTGTACTATCTTGATAATACAATTATAGCATATGTTTATTTGCCTGTCAACTGTATCAATGTGGAAGGTTGAAAGTGGAATTATATGCGCTTCGCTAAATGAATAATGAATAGTGAAGAATGAATAATTATGGTATCGCCTTCGGCGATGTGTTTTTAAATCCGTGAGCGAAGCGAACACCTTAATTATTCACTATTCATTTTTCATTATTCATTAAAGCGAAGCGCTCATAATTCCACTCTTCACTCTCCAAACTTTATGTAAATTTGTCTTGCATATATTTATTTGTTATGTTATAATTTATGTGTATAACCATAAACGAAAGGACGGTATCCGTTACATGGCAGAGAAGAAAAAAGCGGACGCTTCCAAAAAAGAAGCTGTCGTAAAACCTAAAAATGATGAAGAAAAAAAGAAGGCTCTCGAAGCCGCTATTCAGCATATAGAAAAACAGTACGGCGCAGGCGCTGTTATGCGTCTGGGACAGGCTGCCGATTATAATGTGGACGCTATCCCCACAGGCTCCATGACCCTTGATATGGCACTTGGCATAGGCGGCGTTCCCAAGGGACGCATCATAGAAATTTTCGGACCGGAAAGCTCCGGCAAGACCACCGTTGCCCTCCAGATAGTTGCCGAATCCCAGAAACTTGGCGGAACTGCAGCTTTCATCGACGTTGAACACGCCCTCGACCCCGTTTATGCAAAGGCTCTCGGTGTTGATATTGATGAAATGCTGGTTTCACAGCCCGACAGCGGCGAACAGGCTCTTGAAATTGCCGAGGCTCTCGTTCGTTCCGGCGCTATCGACTGCATAGTTATCGACTCCGTTGCCGCAATGGTAACAAAGGCTGAAATAGACGGCGATATGGGCGACGCTCACGTTGGTCTGCTTGCAAGACTTATGTCCCAGGCTATGAGAAAGCTCACTTCCGTTATTTCCAAGTCCAACTGCGTTGCCATATTCATCAATCAGGTCCGTGAGAAGATAGGCATCTCTTACGGCAACCCCGAAGTCACCACAGGCGGCCGTGCCCTTAAATTCTACAGCTCTGTAAGAATAGAAGTCCGCAAGGGCGAAGCTATCAAGTCGGGCGGAGAAGTCATCGGCGCAAGAACAAAGTGCAAGGTCGTAAAGAACAAGGTTTCTCCACCCTTCAAGGAGTGCGAATTTGACCTTATTTTCGGCAAGGGCATTTCTCGCACGGGCGAAGTGGTTGACCTTGCCGTTGAAATGGATATTATCCACAAGAGCGGCGCCTGGTTCTCCTACAACAACGAAAAGATCGCTCAGGGTCGTGACAACACCAAGGAATACCTGCAGAACAACCCCGAAGTAATGAAGGAGATCGAGGAAAAGATAAAGGCGAAATGTGCAGAACAGATAGCTGCCAACAAGAAAGCCGCAAAGAAGGCGGAAGAACCCGTTTCCGAACCTTCCGATGCAGATATTATGGCAGAAGCGGAAAAGATCAGCAAGACCGTTGTTCCCCGTCCATCTGTCAACGTTGAAATAGACGCAGAGGACGACTTTGAGGAATTCACCCCCGTTGACAAGTAATATATGAAGATACTTTCCGTGTCACAGTATAAAGGAACTACCTTCTGCATTGAGATAGAAGGCGTTCCCAACGTTTACATAGGCGCTCAGACCGTGGAAAAATACAGCCTTAAAGCAGGACTTGAACTTCCACGGGCGGCGCTTGAAGAAATACAGTATGCCGACCTTGAGCGCAAGGCAAATCAGAGAGCGCTGCATATCCTTGCGGCAAGGGACTGCAGCTTTACGGAGCTTTACCGAAAGCTGGAGAAGAACTACCCCAAGGAAATGTGCCTGAATGTCTGCCGCAGAATGGCGGAGCTTGGGTATATCAACGACAGAGCCTACGCTGTAAAACTTGCCCGTCAGCTTTTTGAAGTAAAAAAGCTGGGCATGATAAAGGCTAAGTATGAAATGAAAAGCCGAGGACTTCCGCCTTCCGTTATAGAAGAAGCGCTGGAGCCTTATCTTGACGAAGAAGGCACTCTTGAACGGCTTGAAGAGCTTGTGGAGAAGAAGTACGAGCGCTATCTTACCGATGAAAAGGGTGTGCGGAAGGTAAAGGCTGCGCTTGCAAGGGCAGGCTACAGCTATGATTCCATCAATGCCGTATTGGATATGTACGACTTGGAGTTTGATAAAGAAGAATAATCTCTAAAAGGGATGAGCGTAAATATGTTATACAACATTTACTGTGACAAGACCTGTCATTTGGAAAACGATGGGGTCAATGTATGGTGTTGGGTGCTGTCCGGTGTCCGCAAAATAAATTCAAATGCCGCTTACCGCACGGGCGGAGATGAATTTGTAATGATATGCCCTGAGCCGAAGAACGGTCAGACAGAAAAGATAGTGTCCGATTGGCAGAAGGCTATCGCAGCTGTTCCCGATATATGCGGAGTGCCCGTTACTGCCGCAGTAGGCTTTGCGGAGGGCAGCGGAAACGAGCTTGAACAGGTGATACGCACTGCAGAACAGAATATGTATGCGGATAAACAACGGTACCATTAATAAAAAAGGGGGCTTTCAAAGCCTCCTTTTTATTATACAGCTATTTTAATACGGCTCAGAGAGCCACTTTTCTTACGGAAGAACCGGGAACGGACTTCTTTTCAATGTCTGCGCCCAACGCTCTTAATTTGCCCTCAAAATCCTCATAACCACGCTCAATGTGGTAAATATCTTCAATTTCGGTAACGCCCTTTGCCGCAAGTCCGGCAATAACAAGCGCCGCGCCTGCTCGCAGGTCGGGAGCGGTAACGGGAGCGCCCATAAGAGAGCCTACGCCCTCGATAACAGCCACCTTGCCGTCAACGGAAATATCGGCACCCATTCTTCTCAGCTCGTCAACATAGCGGAAACGGTTGTCGAAAATGCCCTCGGTAACGATGCTTGTTCCCTCGGCAAGGCAAAGCAGTGTGGAGATCTGGGGCTGCATATCCGTTGGGAAACCGGGGTGGGGCATAGTCTTTACGCTTGTCTTTACAAGAGGACCGTCAACGGATATCCTTATGCTGTCGTCAAATTCTTCAACGTTAACGCCTATTTTTTCAAGCTTTGCAGTAATGCTTTCAAGGTGCTTGGGTATAACATTTTTTATGAGAACATCGCCCTTTGTAGCGGCAGCCGCCACCATAAAGGTACCTGCTTCTATCTGGTCGGGAATAATTGCATATGTTGCGCCTTTAAGGGATTTAACGCCCCTTATCTTGATAACGTCCGTACCTGCGCCCATAATATCAGCGCCCATGGAGTTAAGGAAGTTTGCAAGGTCAACGATGTGGGGTTCCTTTGCAGCGTTTTCGATAACGGTCATGCCCGTTGCCTTTACTGCGGCAAGCATGGTGTTTATGGTCGCACCAACCGTTACCATATCAAAATATATCTGGGAACCAAGCAGAGTTTCCGCCTGAATATCTATCATACCGTGGTCAAGAGCGCAGCTCGCACCGAGAGCGGTGAAGGCTTTAAGGTGCTGGTCGATAGGACGGTCGCCAAGATAGCAGCCGCCGGGCATAGCAACTCTTGCACGTCTGAATTTGCCCAGAAGTGTGCCGAGGAAATAGTATGACGCTCTCATATGCTTTGCCATTTCGTAAGGAACGATAGGCTCCGTAATGCGTGTAGCGTCTATGCGTACAACGTTTTTATCTATAAATTTAACATCGGCTCCCATTTCGTAAAGGATACGGAGGCTGATGGAAACATCGCTTATATTAGGTACATTTTCAAGAATACAGGGTTCATCGGACAGGATAACGGCAGGAATAATAGCTACCGCCGCATTTTTGGCACCGCTTATTTCCACTTCCCCATGCAGACGGCGGCCGCCTTTTATAATAAACTTATCCAAGATACAGTTCTCTCCTATATAAACAGCGGTTTTTCACCGCCGAAGCATTCATAAAGCTGCAAATAATGATTTTTCTTCATTTGCACAGTTCAAATAGTATTATACCATAAACAGTTTCAAAATAAAAGCCTTTTTTAATATTTTTTATTACAGTTTTTTTCTGTAAAATTCAAGAATAAATGTTAAATCAGACGAAAATCTTTTTGAATTTGGAAAGTTGAAAGTGGAAAGTGGAATTATGGGCGCTGCGCTTTAATGAATAATGAATAGTGAATAATGAATAATTAAGGTGTTCGCTTCGCTCACGAATTTTAAAATAATATCGCCGCAGGCGATACCACAATTCCACATTCCGCTTTCCACATTTCAAATTCAATATGATTCCACATTATTAATAAAAAGCTTCACTCTTAACTCTTCACATTTCACACTTCTTACGAAATTCTCCGATAATATTCTCCGTAAATGATATTTACAATTTTTAGTTTTTATTGTATAATTATTGTATCACACTATCTGAGAGGTGTTCCCATGTTTTCGGAGATCGACTCAAAATACGCTTATGACGGCAGCGACCTTGGAGCGGTCTATTCAAAGGATAAGACCGTGTTCAAAGTCTGGGCGCCGCTGGCGGAAAATATTGTTATAAGATTATACCATACCTGCAAGGACGAAAAGCCCTACCGCAACCTGCCTATGGAAAAGGGCAAAAACGGCGTTTGGGCAAAAACCGTTTTCGGCAACCTGGACGGGGTTTATTACACATACCTTGTCACAAACGAGGGCGTTGAGCAGGAAACTATTGATATTTACGCAAAGTCCGCAGGCGTGAACGGCGCTATGGGTATGGTCATCGACCTTGAAAAGTGCAATCCTGCAGGCTGGGACAGCCAGACCTATGTTCCCCTTGAGCATTACACCGACGCCTGCCTTTACGAGCTGCATATCCGTGACTTTTCCATAGACCCAAGCGGTAATTTCTGCTACAAGGGACGTTTTCTTGCCTTTATTGAAAAGGGGCTTGTCAATGCCGCAGGCGACTCCGTGGGCATTGACCACCTTAAAGAGCTTGGCATTACCCACGTTCACCTTATGCCTGCTTACGATTACGCCACCGTTGACGAGAGTGACGTTCATCATCCCCAGTTCAACTGGGGTTACGACCCACAGAACTACAACGTTCCCGAGGGTTCTTATTCCACCAACCCCTTTGACGGAAAAAGCCGTGTTGCGGAATTCAAGCGTATGGTCTACGCTCTCCACAAGGAGGGCATAGGCGTTATTATGGACGTTGTTTACAACCACACTTACGCTACCGCCGATTCCTGCTTTACAAAGACCTTCCCCTGTTACTATTACCGCCAGTGGGACGGAAAGAAGAATCTTTATTCCAACGGCTCAGGCTGCGGAAACGAGCTTGCTACCGAACGTGCAATGGTGCGGAAGTATATTATCGACAGCCTTGTTTACTGGATGACCGAGTATAAGATAGACGGCTTCCGCTTCGACCTTATGGGACTTTATGATAATGAGACCATAAACGAAGCCTACCGCCGCCTCCATGAGATAAACCCCAACGTTATTATGTACGGCGAAGGCTGGACGGGCGGAGATACTCCTCTCCCGTGGGAAAAGCGCTGCATGAAGCTGAACGCACGGTTTACCCCCGATGTTGCCTACTTCAGCGATGATTTCAGAGATACCGTCAAGGGCAACAACTTTGAAAACAAGCAGAAGGGCTATGTAAATGGCGCTCAGGGCAGCGAGGACTACGTTAAGGAGATAATGTCGGGACGCATCCCCCACCCACAGCTGCCTAACCTTGACAAATATTCATGGACGGACACACCTGCCCAGACCGTCAACTATGTTGAAGCCCACGACAACCTTACCCTGTGGGACAAGCTTTACTATACCAACTCCACCGACAGCGTTGAAAAGCGCATAAAAATGGATAAGCTGGCTGCGGCTATGGTATTTCTTGCACAAGGCATACCCTTTATTCAGGCAGGTCAGGAATTCCTGCGTTCAAAGCCCTTCCCCGGCGGAATGGCGTTCGACCACAACAGCTACAAGTCCCCCGACGCAATAAACAGCCTTAAATGGAACAGAAAGTCGGAATACAAGGACGTTTTCAACTATTACAAGGGTCTGATAGCTCTGCGCAAGGCTCACAGCGCATTCAGAATGTACGACAAAGCACAGATCGCAGAGGATCTTTATTACCTTGACAATCTCCCTCAGCACGTTGTAGGCTTTATCCTAAAAAACGACAATATTTTCGAAGAAACTGTGGTATTCTTAAATCCGAATGATTATCCCGTGAAGCTCCACGCCTTCGGGGAATACGGTGTTTATGTTGACGGCTGCTATGCAGGAACAGAACCTATAAGAATGGTGTGCGGAGATTATGAAATGGACGGTATAAGCGCTATCGTTCTCGGACGAAAGAGAGAAGAAATTTTTGAAAATGATGCAGTTACGGACTAAACCCCTGCGGCATAATAAAACAAAGGATGTGACAGGCATGGGCAGCAGCCAGAAAATACTTGTAATAGAAGACGACAGCATGATGCTCAGACTTGTCGCACAATCCCTTGAACTGCAGAAGTATGATTACCGTACAGCGGAGAACGGTATGCAGGCAATTGCCGAAGCCGTGTCCTTCCGTCCCGACATAATAATAACCGACCTGGGGCTTCCCGATATGGACGGTATAGAGCTTATTGAAAGAATACGCACCTGGTCGAACGTTCCCATTATAGTTATAAGCGCAAGAACGGACGATGAGGACATTGTGACCGCCCTTGACAGCGGAGCGGACGACTATCTGCGCAAGCCCTTTAACGTTACGGAAATGCTTGCCCGTATAAGAGCGGCGATAAGACGGTCGGAAACCCTTTCTCTGCCTGCTCCGGAAAATTCCGTCTTTGAAAACGGCGGACTGAAGATTGATTTTGCAACAAGAACGGTGTATACAAACGGCGCAGAAGTCCACCTTACGCCTAACGAGTATAAGCTGCTTTGCATACTTGCAGGCAATACGGATAAGGTGCTTACTTATTCGTATCTTATAAATGCCATGTGGCCGGGCGGACACGAAAAGGATAAGCAGATATTGAGAGTATTTATGTCGGGTCTGAGGAAGAAAATAGAGCCTGAGGAACACGATATGACGTATATATACACAAGTATGGGTATAGGCTACTATATGCCGAAGATCACGGCAAATAAGGAATAACCGCAAATTTTCTGCCCCGACAGCGAAGCGACTATAAAGTTTACGTCCACGCTTTTCAAAGGGTGGCAGGGGTCAAGGGGGCAGCGCCACCTTGTCGCTTCCGCAGAAGCGAAACACTCCTAAACTAAGGCGCAACGCAAAGCAGCGTTAAAAACAGCAAAGTAGAAATTACCAAGGCGCAATTCACATCAAAAAGCGGAACCGACAATGTTTGGTATATCACCAAACCTGCGGAACCAATTAATGTGAATTGCGCCTATTTCTATCCCGTACAAAGAAAGTACCCCTCGCAGGAAAATGTAAGGAGCGAAGCGACGAGCATTTTCCTGCGACACGGCAAACTTTGTAATGGTTGCCCCGACAAAGCTTGTTGAACCTCACCAAAATCGTTGACCCACGGGCGCACACTGTGCGCCCCTACAGAAAAAATGTGGAAAAACGTTGTTTTTGTGCGGAAAACTAATGACATAGTATTCTGTGTCGGATAAAATGCACATCGCTTCGCTCTGTACATTTTATCCGAGGGTACTTTATCTTGATATGTAAGAATAGGCGCAATTCACATAGTCGGTTCCACAGGTTTTGTGTTGTACAAAACCTTGCTTGGTTCCGATTTTTTATGTGAATTGCGCCTTTTGAGTGCGTTACTTTGTTTGCTTTTGCTGTTACTTCGTTATGTGCCTTAGTTTTGGAGTGTTTCGCTTCTGCGGAAGCGACAAGGTGGCGCTGCCCCCTTGACCCCTGCCAAAGGGACTCGTCCCTTTGGAATCCCATTATCGCTTCGCTGTCGGGGCAGCTGATTTGGTATGGTTATTTTTCAATTGTTACTGTTTTTCCGCTCTGCAATGTCTTTTTAAGGTCGATAAGACGCTGATTTGACGAACCTCTGAACGCAAGAGCTATATTTTTGAGTTCTTCCTTGAATTCTCCGTCCACAAGAACATCTATCATACCGAGCATTTCGTCCGTTACCTCACATCTTGCTCTGCTTTCACGGAGAAGGTCGCTTTCAAGGGTATATCCCGTATAACACCACACGTTCTTTTCGGGCAGCTCTTTTCTTACCCTTTGCAGCAGCTTTACAAGCTCCCTCTGGTTGTCCGGTTCAAAGGGTTCTCCCCCAAGAAGAGAAAGCCCGTCAACATACTCAAAGGACAGCATATCCATAATACTCTGCTCCGTTTCGGCGGTGTAAGGTCTGCCGTAGCTAAAATTCCACGTTTCGGGGTTGAAGCAGCCCTTGCAGCGGTGGGTACAGCCCGAAACAAACAGGGACACTCTTATACCCTCGCCGTTAGCAATATCAAAGTTCTTTATTTCACCGTAATACATATTACAGATGAAGCACCCTTTCCCTTATTTCCTGGGTCCTGCCCTGATTCCAGAACTGAGTGCCGATATAGCCGCAGGTCCTTCTTGCAACGTTCAGCTTGTTCTGGTCACGGTTATGGCAGTTGGGGCACTCCCACACCAGCTTGCCGTCGTCCTCGATAATGCTTATCTCTCCGTTATAGCCGCAGACCTGACAATAATCGCTCTTTGTGTTAAGCTCTGCATACATAATGTTCTCATATATGAACTTCATTATCTTTATTACCGCAGGGATATTGTTCTGCATATTGGGAACTTCAACATAGCTGATAGCTCCTCCGGGGGAAAGTGCCTGGAACTGGGATTCAAACTTCAGCTTTGTGAAGGCGTCTATTTTTTCGGTAACGTGAACGTGATAGCTGTTTGTGATGTAGTTTTTGTCGGTAACGCCCTTTATGATGCCAAAACGCTTCTGCAGGCACTTGGAGAATTTGTAGGTGGTGCTTTCAAGAGGTGTTCCGTAAAGAGAGAAGTCGATGTTTTCTTTTTCCTTCCACGCTTTGCAGGCATCGTTCATATGCTGCATTACCTCAAGGGCAAAGGGCGTAGCCTCGGGGTCGGTGTGGGACTTGCCCGTCATGTATCTTGTACACTCGCAAAGTCCTGCATAGCCGAGAGAAATAGTGGAATAGCCGCCGTAAAGCAGCTTGTCTATAGGTTCGCCCTTTTTAAGTCTTGCAAGCGCACCGTACTGCCAGAGTATAGGCGCAGCATCGGACAAGGTTCCCTTTAATCTTTCGTGGCGGCACATAAGCGCACGGTAGCAAAGGTCAAGCCTTTCATCAAATATCTTCCAGAACTTTTCCATATCTCCGCCGGAGGAAAGGGCAACGTCCACAAGGTTTATGGTAACAACACCCTGATTGAAGCGTCCGTAATACTTGGGCTTGCCGTTTTCGTCAACGTAAGGCGTAAGGAAGCTGCGGCAGCCCATACAGGTGTAGCAGTGACCCTCGCCGTTTTTATCGACTTTAAGGTCAAGCATTACCTTCTCACTGATATAATCGGGAACAAGACGCTTTGCCGTGCATTTTGCAGCAAGCTCGGTGAGATAGAAATACGGACTGTCCTCTTCAACGTTATCATCCTCGAGAACATATATAAGCTTGGGGAACGCAGGTGTTATCCACACGCCTGCTTCGTTTTTAACGCCCTGATAACGCTGGCGGAGCATCTCTTCAATAATAAGGGCAAGATCCTGCTTTTCGTTCTCATCCTTGGCTTCGTTAAGATACATAAATACGGTGAGGAACGGTGCCTGACCGTTTGTGGTCATAAGGGTAACTACCTGATACTGAATGGTCTGAACGCCCTTTTCAATCTCCTTGTGCAGACGCTTTTCAACGATCTCAGCTATCTGCGTTTCGCTCGGAGCTGCACCGAGAGCCTTGACCTCTTCCACAACGTCCTTGTGTATCTTCTCACGGGATATTTGTACGAACGGAGCAAGGTGCGCAAGGCTTATGCTCTGACCGCCGTACTGGTTGGAAGCCACCTGTGCGATTATCTGTGTGGCAATGTTGCAGGCGGTAGAGAAGCTGTGGGGCTTTTCAATAAGAGTTTCGCTTATGACCGTTCCGTTCTGGAGCATATCCTCAAGGTTCACAAGATCGCAGTTATGCATATGCTGTGCGAAATAATCGGAATCGTGGAAATGGATAAGTCCGTTCTTGTCGGCTTCCACAATATCGGGGGGCAGAAGCAGACGGTTCGTTATATCACGGCTCACCTCGCCTGCCATATAGTCACGCTGAACGCTGTTGACAACGGGGTTTTTGTTGGAATTTTCCTGCATTACCTCTTCGTTGTTGCATTCAAGAAGGGTAAGTATCCTGTCATCGGTGGTGTTTGCCTTGCGGACAAGGGAACGAGTGTAGCGGTACTTGACATAACGCCTTGCCACCTCAAAAGCACCCTTTGCCATTATCTGGTTCTCCACCATATCCTGTATTTCTTCAACGGATACCGCACGGCTTATCTTTGAACACTTATATTCAATGTAATCGGCAATATCCTCTATCTGTTCCTTAGTCAGCTCAACGGTTTCCGAGGCGTTGTTCGCCTTTGCAACGGCGTTTACTATCTTTGTAACGTCGAAGCTCTCCTCCGAGCCGTTTCTTTTGATGATCTTCAACTCTTTTGTCCTCCCTAATCGGCTGTAAGGTCAGCCGCACAATATATTGATTGATTTTTATTATATTAACACTACATATTGAATTATAACACATCTGGAATAGTTATGCAATATATCGTTTTGTCTAATAATTATGCCACATATTTGGTATAATTAATACTTGACAAACCAAAAGGCAAGGGTCACACATTTACACCCTTGCCTTTTTGTTATTTAATTACATTTTATTCTATTATTTTCCTCCGAAAAGCAGCGTCTGGGTTCATTCGTCTTTTTTACCCTCTTTGTTATGCTTAAAGTGCAGGTCGCCCAGCGCTATCATGCGCAGAAGCTCTGCCATGGAGCGCTTCGGGATAATGCCAAGCCCTCTGTCCTCGTCGCCGAACATAATAAGCTGGTCGCCGGGATTTATTCCGAAAACCGTTCTTGCCTTTTTGGGTATAACTATCTGACCTCTGTCCCCAACGGTAACGGAGCCGAAGAAATACTTGCCCTTTGGAGGAATGTCGGGACCTGCTCCCTCGGGAGTATAATTTATAAGGTCGTCAACGGTAACGTTGAAAAGCTCTGCAAGGGCGGTGCAGTTGTAAATATCCGGTACGCTTTCTCCCTTTTCCCATTTCGCCACAGCCTGACGGGAAACACCTATTTTCTCCGCAACCTCTTCCTGAGTATAGCCGTTTTGTTTTCTAAGATAGGAAAGATTTATATTTATCATATTTTTCATACCTCCTTGTAAACATTATACAACATATTTTCGTGCTTTTCAATTAACTTGGCATTACATTTCGGATATTTCAATGTAACTTTGGGTTGCATACCTCTCAAAATAAGCAATAAAGGCAGTCGTTGTCAAATTTGCCTTAAAATGCACAAAAAATCTGCTGTTGATTGTAAATTCATACAAATTATATAAAACCTATTGACAAAGTAAAGATTGTGTTGTATTATAAAAGCACAGCAAACCTACTAAATAGATAGAATTAGTTATCAAGGAGGGCTTACCCTTGAAAAAGCCAAACTTACGCAAACCATTCCGAATGTGCAGCTCATTTGTCTGTCGCCCGTGAAAATAAACGTCAAATCCAAAAATACTTGAACTTAAAAGGAGATAATTACAATGAGCACACTTAAGGAAAGAAATTTAAAGTTTGAGACCAAGCAGCTTCATGTCGGACAGGAAAGCGCAGACCCCGCAACCGACGCAAGAGCAGTTCCCATTTATGCTACCTCGTCCTACGTTTTCCATAACTCACAGCACGCCGCAGACCGTTTCGGTCTCCGTGACCCCGGCAACATCTACGGCAGACTTACAAACCCCACACAGGACGTTTTCGAGCAGAGAATAGCAGCACTTGAAGGCGGCGTTGCTGCCCTTGCTGTAGCTTCCGGCGCTGCGGCTATTACATATACTATACAGAATCTTGCACAGGCAGGTGACCACATCGTTGCCGCAAAGACCATCTACGGCGGAACCTATAACCTGCTTGCACATACTCTTCCCGAGTACGGCATCACCACCACCTTCGTTGACCCCGAAGAAGAGGGCGCTTTTGAAAAGGCTATCAAGGACAATACAAAGGCTGTCTATATAGAAACTCTCGGCAACCCCAACGCAAACATTATCGACATTGAAGCCGTTGCTGCAATTGCTCACAAGCATAAGATACCTCTTGTAGTTGACAGCACCTTTACAACGCCTTTCCTGCTTCGTCCTATTGAATACGGCGCAGACATCGTTGTTCATTCCGCAACAAAGTTCATCGGCGGACACGGAACAGCTATCGGCGGCGTTATCATCGACAGCGGCAAGTTCGACTGGGAAGCAAGCGGAAAGTTCCCCTCTCTCACCGAACCCAACCCCAGCTACCACGGCATCAGCTTCACAAAGGCAGTTGGCGCAGCCGCATTCGTTACAAAGATAAGAGCTATCCTTTTAAGAGATACCGGCGCAACTCTTTCTCCTTTCCACGCCTTCCTCTTCCTCCAGGGACTTGAAACTCTGTCACTGAGAGTTGAAAGACACGTTGAAAATGCCCTTAAGGTAGTTGATTTCCTTAACAAGCACCCACAGGTGGAGAACGTTAACCACCCCTCACTTGCAGCAGGTGAGCAGAAGCGTCTTTACGACAAGTATTTCCCAAATGGCGGCGGCTCTATCTTCACCTTTGAGATAAAGGGTACCGAGGACGATGCAAAGAAGTTCATCGACCACCTGCAGGTATTCTCTCTCCTTGCCAACGTTGCGGACGTAAAGAGCCTTGCTATCCATCCTGCTTCAACCACACATTCCCAGCTTAACGAAGAAGAGCTTGTTGAACAGGGTATCAAGCCCAACACTATCCGTCTTTCCATCGGCACAGAGCATATCGACGACATTCTCTTTGACCTTGAAGAAGCATTCAAGGCAATAAAGTAAACCGCTTTTTCTTAAAAAACTTCATAGAACTCCCCAAAATATATGAAAGCAGAGCTGCCTCTAAAAAGGCGGCTTTGTTTTTTTACCGCCAAATAAACTTTACTGAATTTGTATATATTCTTCCTTGATTTTTATACCGCTGTATGATATACTGAAAATAGCAGATAATTCGCCACGAAAGGATGTATGACCATGCACAATGAAAGAAAGATCACCGAAGATATGTACCTTGTAGGCGGCAGCGACCGCAGACTTGCGCTTTTTGAAAACGTCTATCCCATTCCCGACGGCATTTCCTACAATTCCTACCTTGTTCTCGATGAAAAGACCGTGCTTCTCGATACCGTTGACAAAGCTGTAAGCGGTATTTTCTTTGAGAATATCGAAACCGTGCTGGGCGGCAGGAACCTTGACTACCTTATCGTTGACCATATGGAACCCGACCACTGCGCAGCCATAGGAGAGCTTGTTCTGCGTTACCCCGATGTAAAGATAGTGGGCAACGCCAAGACCGCCGCAATGCTCGGACAGTTTTTCAGCTTTGACGCAGGCAGCCGCTTCGTCACCGTTAAGGAGGGCGATGTTCTCGATACGGGCAGGCATAAGTTCAGCTTCTACTTTGCGCCCATGGTACACTGGCCCGAGGTAATGGTTACCTACGACAGCACAGATGGCATACTCTATTCAGCAGACGCTTTCGGCACCTTCGGAGCGCTTAACGGCAACATTTTCGCCGATGAAGTTGATTTTGAAGAAAAGCTGCTTGACGAAGCAAGGCGTTATTACACAAATATCGTTGGCAAATACGGCGTTCCCGTCCAGACCCTGCTGAAAAAGACTTCTTCCCTTGAAATAAAGATGATATGCCCCCTCCACGGTCCCGTATGGAGAGAAAATTTCGGTTTCTTCATTGATAAATACGCAAAATGGAGCAGCTGCACTCCCGAGGATAACACCGTTGTCATTGCTTACGGCACAATTTACGGCGGAACGCAGAACGCCGCCGAGATACTTGCTTCGGCACTGGCGGAAAAGGGCGTTAAGGGCATAAAAATGTATGATGTTTCGGTAACGCACCCCTCCGTGATACTTTCCGAGTGCTTCAGAGCAAGCCATATCGTGCTTGCAGCGCCTACATACAACGGCGGAGTGTTCACGCCTATGGAAACCCTTATAAACGAGCTTAAGGCACACGCACTGCAGAACCGTACCTTCGCACTTATAGAAAACGGCTCATGGGCGGCAACAAGCGGCAAGCAGATGAGAGCAGCCCTTGAAGAAATGAAGAACATCACCGTGCTTGAAGATACTGTCTCGGTCAAGTCGGCAGTTTCGGAAGAACAGCGCAATTCGCTCTGCAAGCTGGCTGACGAGCTTGCTGCTTCGGTAATCGCAAAGTAACTGCAATAACAATAGTATAAACATTCGACCCGACAGCAATTTTTACGTTGCTGTCGGGTCTTATTAGGAAAAAGATGATTAATACTAATAACCAATAAAACTGTAGATAAAAAATCTTCGCATAATCCATAAAGCTAAGATTATGCTCGATTTTTTGTACAGTTTTTAAGTGGTTATTAGTATTAGTATTATACCGTATGTTGAAAACCCTGTGCAAAACGTTGAAAGATGTGCAAAACCGTGCCGAAAAAGTGGAAAAACAACTGCCTATTCTGCGCAGTTCACAGAGTTTATTCCACACTTTCCACAAGTTTTCCACATTTTCGGTGAAAAGTCCATTCTACAAAACGGAATAACAGCTTTACACATAGGCGGCAATTATATCCTTTTTTACAATTTTATGCCTGTTACCACCCTGTCGTTTCCCCCAAGGTCCTTTATCACCTTAACATCGCCGTAACCGCTTTGGCGGAGAAGCTCCGAGACCGCTTCACCCTGTTCAAAGCCTATCTCAAAGGCAAGAAGTCCGCCTTCTTTCAGCACTTCCTTCCACAGACAGGATATTATGCGGTAAAATTTCAGCCCATCCGCTCCCCCGTCCAGTGCCAAGGCAGGCTCAAAGGCAACCTCCCTTTGCAGCTCCGACATTTCCTCCGCCGTAAGATAGGGGGGATTCGACACAATACAGTCAATCTGACGGTGATCTCCGGGACTGTCGGGGTCGGCAAAGTTGTCAAGGAGCCGTCCGTCCGTAACATCTCCCTTTATTATCTGTACCCTCGCTTCATTGCGCTGTATGTTTGCAGAAAGATATGGCATCGCCTCGGCGGAAAGCTCCACCGCCGTTACCCTTGAACGGGGCATACTTTTCTGTAACGCTATGGCAATGCAGCCGCTTCCGCTGCATAGGTCGGCTATCTCGGGGTCGGTCTGCTTTTTTGCTGAAAAGTGGTTTATTACCGTTTCAACAAGTATCTCCGTATCGGGTCTTGGGATAAGCACTCCTTCGCCAACCTTGAATCTCAGCCCGTAAAACTCCCATTCGCCAAGCAGGTATTGAAGCGGATAACCCTCGCTGCGCCGCTTTGCAAGTTTCAGCGCCTTTTCCGCAGCAGCCCCATCCGCCTCCTTTTCACGGTTCAGCGCAAGGTCAAGGGCGCTCAGACCCGTTATATCTTCAAAAATACACCTGCTGTCAAATTCAAAGTCGGGGTTCTCACCGTTGTTCAGCGTGTTTTTTATAAGCAGGAAAAGCTCTCCGTTAGTCATTGGTTTTCTCCTTTTTAATATTCAGCCATTCTTCACGGGTAACGGCATATACTGCGGTGATCTCATTCTCCCCGTCCGTAAATTCTCCCTCATACCTCATTCCGTTTGCCGCAGCAACGCCCTGTGAGGGCAGATTTTCTTTCTTCATATAAGAATACAAGATGTTGAAGGTTGTGTTTTCAAACGTCCAGTCACGGCATTTACGGGCAGCTTCTTTTGCGTAACCCTTTCGCTGCATATCCTTTCTTATATGATAGCCTATCTCGGGCTTTATGATACCGTTTATGTTCTGCATAGTAAGACCGCAGTCGCCGATGACCTCACCGCTGTCTTTAAGCGTCACCGCCCACAGTCCGAAGCCGAATATGCGGTATCTTTCAACATTTTTGTTTATCCAGCCCCTTACCCGTTCCTCGTCAAAGGTATAAGGGTAATGCTTCATAATGTCGGAGTCCCCAAGAACCTTGTACATAGCCTCAAAGTCCTCCGACCTCATTTCTCTCAGTATAAGCCTTTCTGTTTCAAGCCTCATTCTTTTCACCTCACAGAAAAAGACCGAAAACGGAACAAATCTAAACAGCTTCCGCTTTCGGCTTTCCTCATTTCACTTTAAAATAAATCACCACTTGTCCTCTTCCTTGTCCTTGGGCAGACAGGGCGTAAGAGCGGCTATAGCCACCTCTATCTGTGCGTCGTTAGGCTCGTTGGTGGTTATTCTCTGGAGCCAAAGACCGGGAGCGGAGATTATTCTTGTAACGATATTGTCGTAACGTCCCGCAATTTTTATAAGCTCGTAAGCAACGGAGGCTTCGGGGATAAGAAGAAGCAGCTGCATACCAAAGCGCACGGGAATACTTTTCCACGGCAGGAACATTCCAACGATTATGCTGAGAATAATTACGATAAGTATAAAGCTTGTTCCGCATCTTGGGTGAAAACGGCACATAGGGCGGATATTCTCCACCGTAAGCTCTTTTCCCGATTCATAACAAGCAATGGTCTTATGCTCTGCGCCGTGATACATAAAGGTAGTTTTCATTGATTCCGTAAGGGATATTACATAAAAATAGCCTATAAGCAGCGCCAGCTTTATTATGCCCTCAGCAACGGTCTTTACCCAGTCGGGAGCGCCTGCTTTAAGCAGCAGGCTTGAAATAAACATAGGCAGGAACTTGAACAGCACCACGCACAGCGCCATTGCAAGCACTACTGAGATTATCATTATTATGGGCATCAGCTTGTCCCCGAATTTATCGGTGAGCCACTGCTCGAATTTTGTCATTTCTTCCTCTTCATCGTCCTCGGTGACCTGCTTTTCGGCTGATTTCATTGTGCATTTTATGCCCTCTGCCATTGTTGTCACAAAGTTTATGCAGCCTCTCACAAAGGGAGTTTTTCTGTACCAAGGCGCATTTTTGCCGTTCTTTATCGCCCACGTTTCAACGTCTATGGTTCCGTTGGGCAGACGGCAGGCCATAGCCGCCGTGTCTATTCCTCTCATCATAATGCCCTCGATAAGAGCCTGTCCGCCTATTTTGGATTTAAAGCTGCCGTTGTTCTGTTCGTTCTGTGATTTTTTACTGCTCATTTGGCTGATCGTATCTCCTTTGGTTATTTTCCCCTTTTATGATTTTTTCTGTACGGGCAGGATTATCTTAACGGTAGTGCCTACGCCCTGCTTGCTGAGAATATCCAGCTTTCCGCCGTGCATTGCGATTATCTCGTCAGCAACGGCAAGACCTATGCCCGAACCTCGTCGTGTATAGTTTGCCTTGTAGAATTTTGTCTTTATCTTAGGCAGGTCCTGAGGACTTATGCCGCAGCCCGTGTCGGAAATGTCTATTTCGATATGGTCTGCGTCGGGCATAAGCGCCTGAACGGAAACAAGACCGCCCTTGTCGGAATATTTTATTGCGTTGTCGATAATGTTGATGAAAACCTGTCTTATCCTGTTCCTGTCACCGAAAATAAAGGGCAGCATATCCGGTTCGTCATACTGAACGGTTATCCCGTCACGCCTTGCTCTTTCGGCATAGATAAGAACGGCATCTCCAAGCTCCGCAAGAACGTCCATTGTAGCCTTGTTAAGGGTAAACCGTCCGTTCTGCATACGGGAGAAGTCCAGAAGCTCCTCAACCATCTGTGAGAGCCTTTCCGTTTCCGCACCGATGACCCTCATGCCCTTTGAAACGGTCTGGGAATCGTCGGGCATACTTGCAATAGTCTCCGCCCAGCCCTTTATAGCCGTAAGGGGCGTTCGCAGCTCGTGTGAAACGCTGGAAATGAACTCATTTTTCATATTCTCCGAGTTTGCAAGCTCCTCCGCCATATGGTTGATAATGTCGCAAAGCTCGCCAATCTCGTCGTTGTTCTTCTTTTTTATTCTTACGGAAAAATCTCCCTCGGCATAACGCCTTGCGGTAGCGCCTATCTGCCGCACGGGAAGAACGATAGACCGCACGAAATACATTCCCGAAACAAACGCCATTGTAAGTATAGCGCCGCATACAGCCATTATGATAAGCACAAGGAACAATATCTGCCAGTCGATCTCCGTCATTGAGGAAACGACCCTTACTGCGCTGTAGCCTGCGTCATTTTTCGGGAGAAGTATGCTCAGCGCCATTACCTTTTCCCCCGTAGAAAGCCTGCCGACATAATATCCGCTGCTGCCCTCCACGGCTTTGGCATAGTCCTCCATAGGGTCCTCCACCGCAGGCACAAAGCCCGAGGACGTAAGCTCCACTTCTCCCTTTTCGGTGATTATCATAAGCTCGGTGCAGTCTCTGTCCGCCCAGTTTTCAACAACGGAGCGCACCGATGAAGAAAATGCCGTGGAAGAATCGTTGTAGGAATTCTGGAGAATGCTTGCCACCATATTCATTTTGGAAGAAAGGTACTGCCTTGCCGAATTGTAGTAAAAGCTGCGCAGCAGTATGGCTCCTGCGGTAATTACCGTAAGCAGTATGATAAATATCAGCCCGATATTGTTAATGAACCAGCGCTGCGTGATATTTCTGCTCTTGTTCACCGTTTATTCCTTTCCGCCCTTTGCAGACCACTTGTAGCCGAAGCCCCATATAGTGGAGATATATTTGGGATTTGAAGGTTCGTCCTCTATCTTCATGCGGATACGTCTTATATTAACGTCAACTATCTTGTCATCGCCGAAATAATTGTCGCCCCAGATGTGTGTAAGGATGCTTGAACGGTCAAGAGCGGTCTCCTGATTGTTCATAAAATACTCAAGTATCTGATATTCAACCTGAGTAAGGTCGATGGGAACGCCGTTTTTGGAAACCGTGCGGCTTTTAAGGTTAAGTACAAAGGGACCCGATTCGATAGTTGCGGCACGTTCATCCTCCTGATTGTAGGACATACTTACACGGCGGTAAATAGCGTCTATCCTTGCGGTAAGCTCGGAGGGCGAAAAGGGCTTTGTCATATAGTCGTCCGCACCTATCATAAGAGCGCTGACCTTGTCCATTTCCTGGCTTTTTGCGGAAAGCATTATAATGCCCAGAGTGCTGCTTTTCTTGCGGAGAGCCTTGCAGACCTGAAAGCCGTCAATGCCGGGCATCATAATATCCAGCAGAGCAATATCAAAGTTTCCGTTCTCTTCGTCAAAGACACGCAGAGCGTCCTCGCCGCAGTTTACGTCCACAACGTCATAGCCTGCACGGTTAAGATTTATCACCACAAAATCGCGGATAACGTCCTCGTCCTCGCATACAAGAATTCGTTTCATTTTATGTTACCGTCCTTTCCCATATCATTTTTGTTCAGCCCGTAAGCCGGAAGTTGTTTACTATCTCGGCTTCTGTAAGAATAAGGGGTTCATCGCTGCTGTCGGGCAGCTTATACATATAGTACATATTATCTCTCATACTGAGAAGAGCATATCCCTCAGCCGTGCGTTCCCCGGCGTATTCCGATGTAACGGCGGCTATGCGCAGCAGCTCTTCGCTGCTGTTGAGCAGGTCGATTCTGTATTTATAGAAAACCGCATCGCCTGTCTTATCGTCTCTTTTTACGGTAACAAGACCGTCCCAGCGGCTCGGCAGCATAAAGCAGAAGCCGTCCGAAGCGCTGTAGTAGGAGGCGTATTTTTTGGTAATGGCGAAGCTGTCCATTATGTTCCAGTTTGTTATGCGCACGGCGTCTCTGCTGTCCTGATTATATCCGGGGAAGTAACCGAGGGTAGGTATCTCGATAACTCCGTCAAGGTCAACGTCCGTGCTTAAATATCCGCTTGAGCGAAGGGTATCCTTTATTCCCTCCGAGCCGCTGAGGTAAAGAGGGTTTCTCAGAACGCCTCTTATGCAGTAGATTATCTCTGTGGAAAGCTGACCGCCCGAAAGTCCGTCAATATAGACCGCAGGAGTGTCCGTTCCGACGTAGCCCGAAGCAATATTGACAAAATCCGACGTTTTTTCGTTAAGCAGCACCGTACTGCTTTCGTAAAGCCGCTCTCCGTTGTCAAGAACAAGGCTGTAATACGCCTGCTTGCCTGTGTATTCGTTGTTTGGGTGAATGACGGAAAGCTCGTTTCCGCCGTTTTTGTCCATATCCGTTATAAAAAAGGAGCTGTAGTTGTCGGAAAAGGTGTTTGTAAGGGTCCTGCCGTCATAAATGTAGGCTTTAAGGTTCTTGTCGTCGGAAGAAACGCCCGTATAGCCGATAATAAGGCTTGTCCGTCCGCTGCCGCCCAGCTCGGAAATGACCACTCTGTCAATGCCCGTTCCCGTACCTGCAAGGTCGTAAGCCGAGCGCCAGTTTCCTTCGCTGTTCCTGTCAAGAATATTTATTCTTAGGTCGCCGCTTTCCTCCGATTTTGTGCCTCTGCGGTAGAATACAACAGCTTCGCTTTCGCCGTCGCCGTCTATATCTTCAATAATAAAAGAGGAACGGTAAGCGCCCGAACGGGGGTACTGCAGCTTTATATCCTTTCCCACGCTTTCCGTAAGGGCATCATATACCTCCGCCTGTCCGCTGTAAAGCACAGGGGGTGAAAGGAGACTTTCTATAGAACTGCCTGCAGCGCATCCGCTGAACATAACAGCCGTAAGACCCAACGCCGCAATTACTGTTCTGTTCAATTACTCAGCCTCCTTACAGAAACAGGGACGTACAATGCGCACATCCCCGTTAATAATGCTAAATCATAACGTTCAGCATAAAATTTTGTATCAGTTGTCCTCTATGGACTTCATTTCCGTCTTTCCGTCTGTCTGCAGACCTGCCCAGCGGCGTCTGCCTGTAAGATTGAGCTTAGGCATTACTCTGTAAACGTAGGTGCTCCAGAATACAGCTGCCACTGTTACCGTAACAAAGATAATTCCCACATCGGAAGCCTTGGGGGTAAGCATACCCTCTCTTACCGAGTAATCCATAATGAAGAACATAATGTATCTCGGAATAACGGAAACTGCGGCAAAAATTGAAGCTGCATAGCCTGTCATTATCATAAAGAAACGTGTATGCTTCTTTTCAAATCCGCAGAAGAAGCGGACAAGGTTAAGGAAGAACACAGCGGAAAGCATATCCGTGAAAAGAATGTAGCACTTTTCGGAGTAAGGTCCGATAAGCTGGTATGTTGTGATAAGGTCAAAGATATCAACCAGCTTCCAGATGGGGAAAGCCGCCAGGAAGAAGCAGTTTCCCTGTGAGATGCCCTGACCCTTAAAGATGTTCACGCCCGTTGAAACAAATGTAAACACAAGAACAAACATAAGAGCGTAGCAAACCCATTTTACAGCGTTTATTCCGGCAAACAGGGGAACAGGGTTGTCTTCTGTGGAAAGGCTCTTGTTGATCGTTCCCACGGAAATAAGCTCGGATAAAGCGTCATACGCCAGAAGACCTGCCATAATGAACATTGAAGCGGCTGCCTTTGGAGAGATCTTCTTGTTAAGTCTCTCTGCCTTAAGGCGCATAGGATTCAGCAGGATACAGGATTTTATCGCCTTGTCTCTCGATTCGCCGAATATCATAACGGCAAAAAGCAGTATAAAGCCTATGATAAGCACTATAAGCGTTGTATTTTTGAAAATGCTTCCGTCGATATACTTGCCCGTAGCGAAGTTCATATTTGTGGAAAGCTGAACGGTACGGCATACGACTGCAAGCACAAGCGTAATGGCATAAACTACCATTGAAGCCTTTTTGTCAAGAAAAAAACGCTTTCTTTTGTACGGAGTAACTTGTTTTTCGCTCATGTCACATTGTCTCCTTTTAAATACTTATAATATTTATACTGCTCATTATTATTTTTAATGCGCAGGATTTATTTCCTTTCGTCAATGGGGAGATATGCTCGCTTCCGGTTTATAGCCTTGTAAGCAGGGCGGATTATCCTGTTGCCTGTGGTAAGCTCTTCTATTCTGTGGGCAGACCAGCCTGCGATCCTTGATACCGCAAAGAGCGGAGTGTTCAGCTCAACCGGTATCTTCAGCATTCTGTATACAAGGCCGGAATAAAGATCAACATTTGCGCACATTACCTTTGAACTGCCCTTCACTTCGGCAAATACCTCAGGCGTAAGGCGTTCAACAGCGTCAAGAAGTTCAAATTCCTTTTCAAATTCCGTGCCCTTTGCAAGCTTCATGGCATTCTGCTTAAGAATAACGGCTCTCGGGTCGGAAAGGGTATATACTGCATGACCCATACCGTAAATAAGACCCGTGCCGTCGCCGGCTTCCTTGCTGATTACCTTGCTTAAATAGTCCTTGACTTCGGCGTCGCTGTCCCAATGAGCTATATTTTCCTTGAAATTTTCAAGCTGTGCGATGACCTTGAAGTTTGCGCCGCCGTGACGGTGACCTTTAAGGGAGCCGATAGCGCCTGAATAAGCGGAATAAGCGTCGGTGCCGGAAGAAGTAAGGGTGCGGCAGGTAAATGTTGAGTTGTTTCCGCCGCCGTGCTCTGCGTGGATAATAAGCATAAGGTCGAGGAGCTGCGCCTCTTCGGGAGAATAAACTCTGTCGGGGCGAAGTGTCGAAAGTATGCTTTCGGCGGTGCACTCGTCGGGATTCAGAGGGTGCATATAAAGGCTTTCGTGGTCGTAATAGCGGCGCTTTATCTGATAAGCGTCCACCATCGCGGAGGGCAGCCTTGCTATAACGGAAATAGCACGGTTAAGCTCTTTTGCCAAAGACTGATCCTCGGGGTCGTCCTCGTAGGAATAGAGGGCAAGCACCGAACGTGCCATTTTGTTCATAATGTTTTTTGAAGGAGCCTTGAAGATCATATCCTCGGAGAATCCGGGAGGCAGTTCTCTGTACTCGGAAAGGAGCTTTGTGAACATTTCAAGCTGTTCTTTCGTAGGCAGCTCTCCGAAAAGGAGCAGATAAGCCGTTTCCTCAAAGCCGAAGCGGTTTTTGCCTGTGGTGTTGGCAACAATGTCGTTAAGGCTGTAACCGCGGTAGATAAGCTCGCCCTCGATAGGCTGCTTTTCTCCCTCGTTCACAACGTAGCCGTGAACGTTACAAATATTTGTTATACCTGCAAGTACGCCTGTTCCGTCGCTGTTTCTGAGACCTCTCTTTACCTGGTATTTTTCGTAAAGCTCGGGTGAGATCTTGTTATGTTTCATAAATTCGCTGCATAAACTGTTGATAGCGGAGCTGCTTAGTGTTTCTGTACTCATTAGATACCACCCCGATTTAATAAATATGTACTATTTTATTTTACAATAGGTTACGGCTATTGTCAAGCAAATTTTGAAAAATTGGCGGTAAAGAAAACGTTTAAAAAGCCCTGTTCAAGCGGACTTTGTAACAATTGATATGTGAAAGGAACTTTTGTATGAAGGATTTGTTTAAAATAACGGGAATGTTTGCGCTGTTCATTATGCTCATACCAATGATAGGCTTTATTGCAAGAGATGAAAACGCCGCCTCGGAGCCTGAGGAGACCGTTGTTTTGGTCACGAAAGAAGCGCCCGAAAAAGCCTATGAAACGTCCTCTTACAGTGAAGAATTTTCCGTGCTGGACTGTGCCACGGGACAGGTCATGACCATGACAATGGAGGAGTACATAAAGGGCGCCGTCCTTGGGGAAATGCCTGCTTCATACGGCATTGAAGCGCTTAAAGCGCAGGCTGTAGCCGTTCACACCTACGCAATAAGGCGCATTGAACAGCAAAAAGAAGCCCCCGAGCCGGAGCTTATGGGGGCGTACATTTCAAACGACAGCAGCAAATATCAGGCGTATTTTTCCCCCGAACAGGCAAAGGCGTTCTACGGTGACGATTACGAGGAATACGACCGCAAGGCAGCCGAAGCGGTAAGCGCCGTTAAGGACGAGATACTTGTTTATAAGGGCGAGCCTATAGTTGCCGCATTTCACTCCATATCCGGCGGCAGAACGGAAAGCGCCGAAAACATCTGGGGCGTTGCACTTGACTATCTTGTACCCGTTGAAAGCGAAGCCGATGAAGCTTCTCCTTTGTTTCAAAGTGAAAATGTCTTTACCTCGGACGAGCTTTACGCAAGGCTCACCCAGTCGGACTTCGGCATAACCCTTCCCGATACCTCTGCCAAGTCCGAATGGATAGAAATAACGGAAACCACGGCTTCCGGCACGGTTTTAAAAGTCAAAACAGGTGACAAGGAGCTTACGGGAACAGAGCTTAGGGAGCTTCTGGGGCTGCGCTCTCCCGTTTTCACGGTTTCCTTCAGCGAAAAGGAGGACTGCTTCACCTTCAGCGTAAAGGGCAGCGGTCACGGCGTTGGCATGAGCCAGTACGGAGCAGGCTGCATGGCTGAAAACGGTGCGGATTACCGTGAAATTCTCACCTATTATTACACGGGAGCGGAAATCGTTAGTTTGGAGTGTGGGGAGTAGGGTTTTTGAATTCGGAAAGTTGAAAGTGGAATTATATTTAATTCGGAATTCGGAATGCGGAATTCGGAATTTAGCAGACTATTTCATTGTATTTTTGTAGAGGACGGGTTTCCCGTCCCGCCTTTATTCACTGCATTTATTGTTAACGACCGCATTGTCAAAGGAACAACTTCGAGGATGCTGTGCCGCAGGAAAATGCTCGTCGCTGCGCTCCTTACATTTTCCTGCGAGGGTGACTTTGCTTGTACGGGATAGAAATAGGCGCAATTCACATTTGGTCGGTTTTACCTGCAACGTTTTTAACAAAACATTGCTTGGTTCCGCTCTTGATGTGAATTGCGCCTTTGGGTTTTTTACTTTGCCGCTTTGAACGCAGCATTACATTGCACCTTAGTTTTAGGGGTGTTTCGCTCTCTGCGGAGAGCGACAAGGGGCTACGCGCCCCTTGACCCTCGCCAAAGGGACTCGTCCCTTTGGAATCCCGTTATCGCTTCGCTGTCGGGTCTGCTGCTTTATGCGTTTATGCTCTCAGCTCTGCGCCCAGCTTTGCAAGCTCTTTAAGAACTCTCTTCATTGCTGCGTCAGCCTGTTCGTCGGTAAGTGTACCCTCGTGTGAACGCATTGAAATTGAGTAAGCCATGGACTTCTTTCCCTCGCCTACCTGCTTGCCCTTATAAACGTCAAACAGCGATACGCTTTCAAGGATATTGCCCACAGCGCTCTTTATTGCCTTTTCAAGCGAAGCCGCAGGCAGCTTATCGTCGCATACCACTGCAATATCACGGGTCGTTGCAGGGAACTTGGGCAGCGGCTTATAAGTCTTTTCACCCTCGGAAAGCGACATCATTTCGGGAATACACAGCTTTGCCGCATATGCCTTGGTATCAATGCCGTAATTTTCAAGTGTTTCGGGGTGAAGCTCACCCATAATGCCTATCTTTACGCCGTCTTTGGAGATAACGGCACATCTGCCGGGGTGGAAGGCAGGCGCTTCGGGATAATCTTCTGCATCGGAGCAGGCTGTATATTCGCAGTCTCTCAGTCCCATTGTATCAAGGAGTGCTTCTATCCTGCCCTTAAGTCCGAAGAAGTCCGCACCGTTGCCGTACATTCCCACAGCAAGGCGTGAAGGCTCGTCGGGCAGCTCGCCGCCGTTCGGAATATACTCGTTTCCCACTTCAAAAAGGAATGCGGAAGCGTTTCTGTTGTTATAGTTTCTCGCAAGCACCTCGCACATTGAGGGGAGAATGGTAGTTCTCATAACAGAGGTGTCCTCGCCCAGGGGATTTGTAATTGTAACGGTCTTGCGGAGGGGGCTGTTCTCGGGAAGTCTTATCTTGTCAAAATACTTGGGGCTGATGAAGGAATATGTTGTTATTTCGTAGCAGCCCAGAGCCGTCATTGTGTTTGCTATGGTTCTTTCAAACTTCTGCTTAGGTGTAAGCTGCGCCTGTGCAACGCCTCTGATAATGGTCTTGGGTATCTTGTTGTAGCCGTAAATTCTTGCTACTTCCTCCGCAATATCAGCCTTGCATTCAATGTCTATTCTTACCGAGGGAGCGTAAGCCATACCGTTTTCAACCTTGAAATCCAGCTTTTCAAGGCAGGAAACCATTTCTTCTTCGGAAATATCCGAGCCGAGGAAGTTATTTATCCATTCGGGGTCAAATACAACTCCTTTAGGTGTCTTGTCGCTGTAGTCTGCGTCGATTATTGTCTTAACGACCTCGCCGCAGCCAAGCTCTTCAACAAGCTGGAAGGCTCTCATTATTGCAGGATAAGCGTTCTGAGGGTCAAGTCCCTTTTCAAAGCGTGAAGAAGCGTCCGTTCTCATGCCAAGCGCCTTTGCGGTAGTTCTTACGGAAGCACCGTCAAAGCAGGCAGCCTCGAAAACAACGTCCACGGTATCGTCCATAATGCCGCTGTACTCGCCGCCCATTACGCCTGCAACCGCAACAGGCTTTTCAGCGTCTGCAATAACAAGCATTTTGTCGGTAAGAGTACGCTCAACGCCGTCAAGGGTGGTTATCTTCTCGCCCTGCTTTGCGTTGCGGATATTTATTTCATTGCCCTTGATGTAGCGTATATCGAAAGCGTGCATAGGGTGACCGTATTCAAGCATTACATAGTTTGTGATGTCAACAAAGTTATTGATAGGACGAACGCCGCTTGCACGGAGCCTTTCTCTCATCCAGCGTGGGGACATACCTATCTTAACGTTCTTTACAACGCCTGCGATATATCTGGGGCAAAGCTCCTTGTTGTGTATCTCAACTTTGAGCATGGAGTTTATGTCGCCGTCAATGCCCTTGAAGGTGGGTTCCTTTACGGTGTAGGGTCTGTCAAAGGTTGCGTGTGTTTCTCTTGCAAGACCGATAACGGACATACAGTCGGGGCGGTTTGAGGTGATTTCAAACTCAACGCTTGTGTCATTGAAGCCGATAGCCTCCTTTATATCCATACCAAGCTCAAGGGGCTTACAGCCTTCCTCTTCCTGAAGCAGGAAAATGCCGTCAGCAATTGCATAGGGGAAATCGTGGGTGGTAAGTCCCAGCTCGCCAAGAGAGCAGAGCATACCGTTTGACTCAACGCCTCTCAGCTTGCCCTTCTTTATCTTTACGCCGCCGGGAAGTGTGGAGCCGTCCATTGCAACGGGAACGATGTCCCCTGCCTTAACGTTGGGAGCACCCGTAACTATCTGTATAGGCTCGCCGTTTCCTGCCTTGCCGACGTCAACCTGACATACAACAAGGTGGTCGGAGTTTTCGTGGGGAACAACGGAAAGCAGCTTTCCCACAACGACCTTGCTTATCTCCTCGCCCTCTGTTTCATAGCGCTCAACCTTTGAGCCGCTTATTGTAAGTCCGGAACAAAATTCCTTTATTGAAAGGTCGGATACGTCAATATAATCCGACAGCCATCTCATTGAAAGATCCATTTATATAACCTCCTGTGTAAATTTGGGAGAACAGTTTTAATTTCTTGCTTCTTGAAATCAGAACTGACCCAAGAATCTCATATCATTCTCATAAAGCAATCTCATATCGCCAATCTTGTAGCGTCCCATTGTGATACGCTCAAGACCGATGCCAAATGCAAAGCCGCTGTAGACCTCGGGGTCGATTCCGCAGCCCTCAAGCACCTTGGGGTGTACCATGCCTGCGCCTAAAAGCTCGATGTAGCCCTCGTTCTTGCAGAGAGGACAGCCTGCGCCGTGACAGTTGAAGCACATCATATCCACCTCGGCAGAGGGTTCCGTATAAGGGAAGTGGTGGGGGCGAAGTCTTATCTGACAATCCTCACCGTAAATTCTCTTCATAAGCAGTTCAAGGGTACCGTTAAGGTCAGCCATTGTAATGCCCTTGTCAACAACAAGTCCCTCTATCTGGTGGAAAAGGGGAGAGTGTGTTGCGTCAACCGTATCGGAGCGGTAAACTCTGCCGGGGGAGATAATTCTGATAGGCGGCTTCTTGTTCTCCATTGTGCGTATCTGCACGGAGGAGGTCTGTGTGCGGAGAACAACGTTGTCATTGATGTAGAATGTATCCTGAGTATCTCTTGCCGGGTGGTGCTTGGGCATATTAAGCGCCTCAAAGCAGTAGTGGTCGGTCTCGACCTCGGGACCCTCAGCAATTTCAAAGCCCATTCCAAGGAATATTTCCTTTATGTCGTTAAGGGTAACGGTAAGGGGGTGGAGCTTTCCAAGTTCAAGGGGAGTACCGGGCAGAGTAACGTCCAGAGTTTCCGCTTCAAGTTTCTTTGCCGCAAGCTCCGTTTTAAGCGCCTGTGTACGCTTTGAAATGTCCTCCTCAATAGCGGAGCGGACGGTGTTTGCAAGCTGTCCGATAACGGGACGCTCCTCTGCGGAAAGTGAGCCCATCTGCTTCAAAATAGCGGTAAGCTCGCCCTTTTTGCCGAGAAATTTTACTCTGAGATTTTCAAGCACATCAAGGCTTTCGCACTTTTCAAGCTCCTGCTCGGCAAGCTGTTTGATCTTTTCAAGCTGTTCTTTCATAAAATTCACCTCATATTAAAATTGCATTGTTTTTTATCGGTCGGTTATGTCATTCTACTCCAAAATGTCCTTTTTCTGCCGCTCATACTCTTCCTTTGAAAGAAGATTTGCGTTATACTGCCGTTCAAGCTCCAGAAGTGCCGTTTCCTTCGGGTCAAAAGGCTTTTCGCAGAAGGAAGGCACCTTTCCCCCCTCGTTTTCGTCCGCAGGATTGCCGAACGCCGAAACAAGCAGGTTTTCCCGAAGCGCCGCCAGAATTCCGCCTAAAATCACCGACAGGAGCCATATTGCACCTGCTCCGATAACAGCCGCAAGAACGTATCCTTTCCATTCCTGCCAAAAATCTCCCTTGTACAGCGCCGCAACAACAACTGCCGCAAGGTAAATTATTATCAGCAGCGGAAAGCCTGCCCCTATAAGGAAGGAAAGCACCGCCGTTATAACTATCAGCAGTATCTTTATAAGCTGCCCGAAGGAACGGACGGGATGTTCTTTTATACCTTGCAGAAAAGAAAAGCTGTCGTCTTTCATAATATCTCCCAAACAACAAAAAAGCCCTGCCCCGAATCGGGACAAGACTGCTCCTGCTTATAACCACCCATTTCAAAGGACAAACATCCCCCCGGCGTTAACGCAGCCGTTACGTTTCCGCCTAATTAAAGCAGTGCTTTGTTCAGCAGAACCACTCACGGGTGAATTTCATTTACAGGACGCATAAAAGCCTTTCAGCCAAGGAGCTTTTTCTCTGGAAATGCGTTTTTGACCCATAAACTACTGTACCCGGTCGTTGTGTTTTACAACTATTGAGCGAAAACCGAATTTATTAAATCCGATATTTATATTATATACAATAAAATAATAATTTTCAAGTATTTTTTCCTTGAAAGTCTGAACTTTTTGTGTTATAATATATTTTGTACAAAAAACTATTCTAAAATGGAGGCCAAAATGGACATTTTTGTGGAACAGCTTGTCAGAAAGCCCTCTGACGGCAAAACTACTGCACTAAAAATACTTATCGCAGCAGGTATGGTCATCATCACTGCGCTTTGCGTTATGCTTATGCTTATAGGCTTTGCATTCGGCATTATCGTTGCCGCAGGTGCTCTTTACGGCGGATTTTATCTTATGACGGGTCTTGACACCGAATATGAGTACATCGTTACCAACGGTGAAATGGACATTGATAAGATAATCGCCAAGCGCAAGAGAAAGCGCCTTATCACAGCAAAGGCTTCTTCCTTTGAAAGATTCGGCAAATACTCAAATGCGCCGCAGATAGGCTCGGACGTTACCATTGTAAAAGCGGACGGTATAAGCAGAGAAGAAAGCGAGACCTACTTCGCCGACTTCACTCACCCCTCAATGGGCAATGTTCGCCTTATTTTTTCTCCCGAGGAAAAAGTAGTGGACGGTTTAAAGCCGTTCCTTCCAAGGCTCGTTAAAGCGGAATTTGACAGAAACAACCGACAGTAATATGTCACTGCGATTCCCAACATCATGAAAGGAAACAGTTTTTATGATAATGGAAACCTACCTTGCCGATACGGAGCATATAAAAAAAATACTTAAAAATCCACGTTTTTTGTCGAGAGTTTATTCTCCACAGGAAATGAAATTCATTATGAGCAAGAATTTTTCCCCATATATAATGGCGGAGATGTACTGCGCAAAGCTGGCTTTCAAAAAGGTCATGGGTACCTCCTTCCGAGGCTGCTCAATACAGGAAATATCCGTTCTTGCCAACTACAGCGGAACCTATTACCTGAGCCTTTCGGGGGAAACCAAAAAGCGTTTCGTACTCAACAAGATGCACACCTCGGTATCCTGCGCCCATTCCAAAACGGTGATAATGGCAACGGTGCTTCTTTATGAATAATTCAATAAAACAACAAGGCGGCGCAAAGCCGCCTTTGATTTAGGAAGTGATACAATGTTTTACGCAACTCCAGGGCAAATGAAAGCTGCGGAGGCTTATTCCGATTCCCACGGCGTTTCCTACAAGACCTTAATGGAGAACGCAGGCGCAGCGCTTACGGAAACCATATGCCGCCTTTCCTTAAAGCATGACCTTTCCGACGGTATACTTATCCTCTGCGGAAAGGGCAACAACGGCGGAGACGGTTTTACCGCCGCACGTTACCTCTCCGAAGCAGGCTTCAAGGTATGCGCCGTTCTCACCTCGGGCGACCCGTCCACGGAGCTTGCCGCTTATGAATACTGCGAACTTAGCGCCTATGATGTTGAGGTAATGGCTCTTAACGACAATATTGACGCCGTTTTCGGGCTGTTTTCCTCCTGCGCACTTATCGTTGACGCTGTTTACGGCACAGGCTTTCATGGAGAACTGCCCCCGGAGCTTAAAGCCTGCTTTTCCTTTGCATCACGCTGCGGAAAAATAATCGTTGCCGCAGACGTTCCCTCGGGCGGAAACTGCCTTACGGGAGAAGCTGCGGAGGGTACGCTGAAATGCGATTACACCGTTACCTTCGGATGCGTAAAAACGGGTATGCTGTCCGAGCCGCTTAAATCACTTTGCGGAGAGATCATCACCGCAGATATAGGCTTTACAGAAGATTGCTTCCGCTCCGAAAGCTATGTGGGAGAAGGGCTTGAAGCGGAATATGTGCGCTCACTTTTCCCCAAGCGCCCCGAGAACTCCTATAAAAACCAATTCGGACGCCTGCTGTGTGTTGCAGGGAGCAGACGTATGAGCGGAGCTGCGGCAATGGCGTTAAAGGCTGCCCTGAGAAGCGGTGCAGGTCTTGTTACCCTTGCTTCAACGGGGGAAGTAACGAACCGTATAGCCGCCTCCTGCTTTGAAGCAATGACCCTGCCCCTTGAAGGGGATGAAAGCGGTGCAATTGCCGCAGAAAATGCGGATATTATCCTTGAAGAAGCAAAAAAATGCACCGCCGTTGCCATAGGCTGCGGACTTTCCGTTACAGAAGGAACAAAAGCTGTTGTGAAAGCCGTTGTCACAGGCGCAGAATGTCCGATAATTCTTGACGCCGATGGCATAAACTGCATAACGGACTGCATAGATATTATCAGAAACACAAAAAACAAGCTTATCGTCACGCCCCACCTCGGGGAGCTGAAACGCCTTTACGCCGCAGCCTTCGGCGGAGAAGCGGACAGACTTACAATGGCGCTTGCCCTTGCCCGTGAGTATGATATTATCGTTGCAGCCAAAGGAGTGCCGAACTTTATTGCAGGGGACGGAAAGCTGTACGTCTGCAAGGCAGGAAATCCCGGTCTGAGCAGAGGCGGAAGCGGAGATGTTCTTACGGGTATCATCTCGGCGTTTGCCGCACAGGGACTTGCCCCCTCCGACGCTGCCGCCGCAGGAGTGTATGTTCACGGCAGAGCCGCCGACCTTGCTGCGGAAAAGCTGTCTGTAATGGGAATGCTGCCCACGGATGTGATAGAAGAGCTGCCTTTTGTGTTCAAAGAATGGAACAGATAAGGCGTTAATACAAATAACCAATAAAACTGTAGACAAAAAATCTTCGCATAATCCATATATGCAAGATTATGCTCGATTTTTTGTACAGTTTTTAATTGGTTATTAGTATAAAGTAAAAAGTATGCCCTCTGTTCAAAGTTAATGAAACGGAGGGCATTTTTATGCGCAGAAAGTTGTTATTTTATTTACCTATAGTTATAATTACAATAATGTTAACAGCCTGTAAAACAATTAAGGAGGCTGTCACTGCAAAAACTCCCGACTTGAACAAGGCTTTCAGCTGCGAATTCGCCCTGACCGCCTTCGGTGAGGACAAGGCGGCGAAAATGGAGGTCGGCGGAACTATGCGCCGTCTGGGAACGGGAATGTGGGAAATGGACATAACCGCACCCGAAACTATGGCAGGTCTGCACATTTCCTTCGGTGACAACGGTCTGACCGCTTCTCTCGGGGAGCTTACCCTTGATATTGAACGTGAGAACATAAACGAAGCCGCAATGTTCAGGCTTATGTTTGACGCAGTGGACAACTGTGCGGCAATGCCCGACCTGACCCTTGCCGAAACGGAAAACGGGCTTGAATACAGCGGCGAGATCTCCCAATGCGGCTATGTTATGACCTTTGACCCCGAAACAATGGCTCTTACGGGCATTTCCTTCCCCGATGCAGACATTTCGACCTCAATAAGCAGCTTCACCGAGCTGACGGGAAACGACAGCACCGAAGGAATGGAAACCAGGACTTCCGAAACCGAGACTTCCGAATAAAAACAAAACCGGCGAGCAGTTATCCTGCCGCCGGTAATTTTATATCAATACTGTGAAACGTAATCTGTGGGGTTAAGATAGGAACCGTCGGATCTTACCTCAAAGTGGAGGTGATTTCCCGTTGCGTTGCCTGTGCTGCCCACATATCCGATAAGCTGACCCTTTACAACGTAGTCGCCGTAGCTGATAGCAATGCTGCTCATATGAGCGTACATTGTAACATTTCCGTCGCTGTGGGAAACCATAACGCTGTTGCCGTAGCCGTCATACTTATTGGTAGCTCTTGTTACGGTACCCGACTGAGCCGCATAAATAGGTGTTCCGTAAGGAGCAGCAATATCAATGCCCTTATGTCCTCTTCCGTCACCCTGATAAGCCGATATGTAACCGCCGTCAACGGGCCAGAAATACTCACCCGAGCCGCCGCTGCCTGTGCTTACCTCGGTAGTGGTCTGTCTTGTTCCCACTCTTACCTCCTGTGCAACGGGAGCGGAAATAACTCTTTCTTCAAGAATATCCTTTGAAATAGCAACGCCGTTCTTGTAGGTAACGAGCGCCGTATATTCGGCTTCGCCCTCAATGCCCTTGACATCAACTGCGGTATCACCCTTATACATATTGGGGTCTTCCGTCTTTATGATCTCATAATCTATGGAATCAGTGTAAGTAACGCTCTTTGTAACAAGTGTCTGAAGGAAAGGCACCTCTGCACTGAGCTGAATGGTAGCTCCAACGGGGCAGAACTCCGTAATATCCTCTATCTGCTCGCCCTCAAATGTGATAAAGCAGCTTTTCAGCTCGTCAAGGCTCATATCGTTGTGCTTTGCGATGTTCCAGGGGTTATCTCCGTTCTGCACTTCGTAGTAAACAGGCTCGGAAACGATGGAACCGAGTTTTTCAACGATCTCTTCCTCGGTCATTATCTGAGTGGGGTAAACATACTGCTCGTAGCCGTATTCAACAGACTTGTCAAAGCCTACCGAAACAACGTCCTCGCCGTCATACTGAGCCTTTATGCCGTCAAGGTACTCGGCGATCTCGTCTGTTTCTTCAACTGCGCCGTAAAATTCTCCGTTTATCATAACGGCGTAGGCTCTAACCTTGCCGTCCAGTTCATCACTGCTTACGGAAGCCTCCGCTGCTGTCTCTGCGGCTGCGTCAACGTCTTCCATAGTCCTTGCAGCGGCCTCGTCCTCGCCGGCAAACTCAACATCGGGGGACTGCACCGAGATCTGCTCTTCCATTTTTTCCGCAAGAGCCACCTCGTCAATTACCTCGTCCATTGCATTAAGGGGCTTTATGGAGAGGTTAGCCGTAACAAGTATCTCGTCCTCTGTGGAGTAGTATACCGCTCTGTCTGCGAGGCTCTGCTGTGCGTCTGCAACAACGGATTCTGCGGTAACAACGCCCAGCTCTGTACCGTTGTACTCAACGGTGATACCATAGCTTGTGGAAGCCGTATTGTAAACAATACCGACAAGCAGCGCAAGGGACGCTGTGGGAACGGTATAATTAACAATAGTTCTGAATACAGACTTGTTTCTCTTGAAAGCGCTCACCATATCGGAGCACTGGAGCCTTACAGCCTGTGCAAAGCCGTATTCACGGAGCCTTTCGCCGAATTTAACGTTAAACGCCGCAAATGCCTTTACTTTTCCTGCAATGTCCGAAGATATTTTTCTGAATTCGGGGCTTAATTTCTTTCCTGTGCCGCCCTTAACGGGACGTACAGCCTTTTTAACGGTGCAAAGCAGCTTTACTGCGTTATTCCATACCTTTGAAGCGCAGAAGCGGATCGTATATGAAATAAGCGCACCTGCATTGATCATAGCCGCTTCAAGCTTTTCTGCGCCGCTGCAGCCTTCGTAAGAAACGGGCGGCATAAAATCAAATCCGCCGTTCTCGCCGTTGATCTTCATCGGAATCTCCCTCCCTGCCGCAGATGATCTCCGCAGCATTATTTTCGGTTCTCTTGTTCTTGTTTTTATATATAAGTTTGATGGTATTATCGGTACAATCGGTTACAAATCAGTAACATTAATACTAATTATACTTATTTTACTGTGAATTGCAAGGTTTCTCACTAAATAGTCACAATTAATCTACTTTTTTTATAACATATCACAAATTAAAGCACCGTATTTTAAGCATTTTAACCGCAGATTTGGGTTAATTTTACATATTTTTGATTTTTCGATCAACTGCAGAGAATTTTAAACGTTTAAAAACTATTTCTGTTCATTATCAATAAAAACCCGAAGGTAAAAACCGGTGTATTCATGCCGGCTTTGGTTACAAATTTGGTTACAAAACGGTTACAGCTGTAACTTTTTGCTTATTCAAAAAGCTGCTGCATATCTTCTCTCATAGACGATTCAAGTTCGACCTTTTTCCCCGACAAAGGTGAAATAAAGCTCAGACGGCAGCAGTGGAGCGCCTGACGCTTTATATCGGACATATCGCCGCCGTAAAATTCATCTCCTGCAAGAGGATGTCCTATATATGCAAAATGTACCCTTATCTGATGTGTCCTTCCCGTTTCGGGAGCAACTCTCAGAAGGGTATATCTGCCGTTTTCTTTTATAATAGTATAATTCGTTGCAGCCTGCTGACCGTCGGAGCGCACCTCACGCTTTATCGTGGAGCCGTCCGCTCTGCCGATAGGCGCTTCTATCCGTCCGCCGCCCTCCACTACTCCGCAGGCTGCCGCAAGATATTCCTTTTCCATATTTCCGCCAAGCATCGCTGCCGAAAAAGCGTTCTTTGCAACGGCACACAGCCCCGAGGTGTTCTTGTCAAGGCGGTTCACCGGGCGAAAGGTAAGCTCGGGGAACATTGCCCCGAAGCAGTTGCCAAGGGTGTCGCCGTAATGCCCTGCCGAGGGGTGAACGGGCATATTGTCGGGCTTGTCGAAAACAATAACATCCTCGTCCTCATAGACAACGGGAACAACAAGTGACGGATTCGCTTCAAGAGAAACGCCCCCGTCCAGAGCCGCCGCAAGCACATCTCCTTCTTTCACCCTGTCAACGGTACGTGTCTGCGCTCCGTTAAGGGTCAGCCCGTTCTCACGGCGTTTCAGCTTTACGGTAAGCCGCCTTGAGACCCCTCTCAGCCGAAGCACTTCACCAACGGTCAGCCCGTCCTCCCTGTCTGTAACAACGAACTCCGCCGCTTTTCGGAACAAATTTTCAGACGAGGGCATAATCCTCTTCCTTTCCGCTGTCGGCAGCCTTGCTTCCTTCCTCATCCGAAAGAATATCTGCAACAGCAATGGCAGCAATCATATGTACATAGGGCACAACATATATTGTCGGAAATATAAGCAGGCAGGAGAACTCCCACGGCACAAGGGAAAACATATTCCTTACAAGATAAAGCCTTGCTTCGCCGGAGCATTTTGCGCTTATCCCGATTATCTCCGAAACGCTCTTTTCGGGGTATGCAGCGTAAATATAGGGTACAAGCTCGTATCTTACGGTAAACCATATGTAAAAGAACACAGCCGCCGTTGCAAGGAGCAGCATAAGGGCAAGCACAACGGTGTTAAGCAGAATACCGCCCTCGCTGCGCAGCACCTTTACCGAAACTGCGGCGCAGAGTGCGGCTGCCGCTCCCGAGGGTATCAGCACCACAAGCCTGTGCGCCCATACAGCAAGCCCCAGCTTCAAAGTCTTGCGGAAATGCTCGGGGTGCATATAGCAGCTGAAAAAGCAGGAGGCAGGAACGTTCCTTCCCTCAGCAGCCTGTGCGTAATACCAGCATATGCCGTATTTAAAGGGCATCATAGCTATAACAAGCAAAGCTGCCGCCAAGCCGCTTATGCAGAAGAACAGCGGCGTCCCTTTTGAAAACATTTCGTCGACATCAAAGCCAATTATACCATATGTATAAAGAAATCTTATCACAAGCAGCCAGGCAAGAACGGCGGCAGTGATAATTCCGGCAAATACAAGAAGCGAGCCGACACATTCGCACCAGCATCCGCCGAGCCGCCGCTTTGCCAGAGTGCGCAGCTCTCCGTTGGTTTTGAATTTCATAAAAGCTCCTTTAACGTTATTCGCTGTACTCGTCCCGTGCAGGCGCAGGCACCTTGCCCAGTATCTCAAAGGTATTGCCGTTCTGCCAGAGCATAGCGGAAACGTTGACCACCCAGCCCTCTCCCGGCTCACAGGCAAATTCCATAGGCTTCATTTTCGGCAGACCGAAGCAGGAAAGTGTGTTCATAATAATGCCCGAATGGGTAACGACCCCTGCTTCGTGAATGTTCTCCTTCATCATATCCATTATAATAAGGTTAAGACCGGAAAAGGTGCGTTCTATCATATGCCGCAGGCTTTCACCGTTGGGGGGAGGGTTGTCAAGACCGCCCTTTATCCATTTTTTATAGCTGTCAAGCTCCATCAGCTCCATAACGGGCAGTCCCTCGAAAACTCCGAAGTCCATTTCCGTCATTTCGTCGCAGATAACTATCTCACGGTCGGGAAAAAGTATCTCCGCAGACTGGAGTGCTCTTGTCAAAGGGCTGGAATAGACCCTTTCAACCTTGGGGTAGCTGTGCAGGTCGTATTTTTCTTCAAGCTCCTCTCTGCCCTTGTCGGAAAGGGGCCAGTCTGTTTTTCCGATATAAATTCCGTTCTCGTTGCCCTCGGTCCTTCCGTGGCGGAGAAAAGTGATCTTGTATCCGTTCATTGCAAACCTCCAAAATAATTTTGTTAAATAAGGCCAAAAATGTATTTTTATGTAAATTTCAATATCTTGACAGACAAAAAACTGTGCCGTACAATATATTGTGCCAAATTGTGGTGTAAAATTTTGTCAATAAAAACATATATGTAACCTATACAAAAACTTTTCATAACATTTATCGAGTTTTTTTGCGATTTTCTCTTTACAAAAAGTACGTTATAATGTATAATTTACTGTATGTAAACAGAGAATTTTCCGCTCATAAACAGTGCGGAATTCGGGGAGAAAAGCTCGTTTCTTCTTTTTCTTTTCCGATAAAAAATATGTGTAAGTCACAAGAATCAGGAGGTGACATGATGAATTCGGACTTTCCTCGTATAATAACGCTTTTAAGGAAAGAACACGGCATCAGTCAGAAAAAAGCAGCGGCAGACCTGGGGATTTCACAGGCTTTGCTTTCACATTATGAAAAGGGTATAAGAGAATGCGGACTTGATTTTCTCGTCAAGGCTGCGGATTATTACAAGGTATCCTGCGATTATCTTCTGGGACGTTCACCCGAACCTGCGGGCAAGACTATTTCCTATGACGATATTCCCGAACAGGACGCAGGCAGCAGCAAGATAGCCGCAGGCGGAATGATGGCTGCCTTCAACAAGAAGCTCATCGTCAATTCCACTAATGTTCTGTTCTCCCTTATCCAAAAAACAGGAAGCAACACCATAATGAAAGAGGCTTCCTCATTCCTTATGCTGGCAATATATAAAATGTTCCGTGTAGTATATTCCGCCAACCCCAAGAACGACCAGCGGTTCTTTACCGTTCCCGAGGTCACAGCACCCGGCGTTTCTTCGGCGGCAATGTCCGTATGCGAAGCCAACGCAATGGCAGCTGCAAAGGGCGTGACCGTAGGCGATGGGGACACAGCGGCCGATACGGAAGAAACACTTATCACCACCGGCTCCCTTTCGGAAGAATATGCAGGCTCGGCGTCATCTCTGCTCAACGTTATAAAGAACAGCGAAGCCAAGATACAGATAATGAACGGAGCGGCAAAATAAAGTATACTAATATTTTAGCATATTCCCGTTACAATTTCAACAGTTTCCTGTTAACATAGCAGGCAAACAGTATAAATTACCATGCGCAGTTCACAAAAGTTCATTGTGAACTGCGCTTGTTTTTTTGCGAAACTATTGACTTTTGAACAGTAGTGTGATATTATTGTCTTGTAAACTACTGTTCAATAAACAATAGAAGGGAAATGAGCGTTATGACGAAAAAGCAGTATTTATCAAGTCTCCGCTCCTGCCTGCGGTTCAGATTCACCGATACCGAAATAAACGACATTATTTCCGATATGGAGGAATGCTTCGATTCCGGCGCTGCGGAGGGAAAAACGGAAAGCGAAATATGCCTTGAGCTTGGCGAACCCAAAACGGCAGCAAAGGACATTTCCGCTGAAAGAAACAGCGGTACAAGAGTGCTGATCTCCCGTCTTGCGGAATACCTGCTACCTGCGGTCTGCTGTATTGCTGCGGTAATTGCAGGATATTTTGTTCAGAGGACGGGGAAGGGTGCATCTGCGGCGGTAATGTGCGTTGTTCCGCTTATTATGTGGCTTGTTTCGGAGCGAAAAAGCTGCCTTTCCTCAATAAAAAACTGCCAAAAGGACATTTTTCTGCCCGTTGGCGGCGTAATGCTTCTTTGCGGAGCGGCTGTTTTCAACAAACTTCCCGAAAGTTTCCTTACAAGAAGCGAAAGCCCGCCTGTTCTGGCGGCGGCAGCGGCTTTGCTTATCTGCGGAGCAATGGCAATGATGATAATTTCCATATGCAGGTACGCTCCAAAGCCGCTTATAGCCGTACCTACGGCAGGTATTGTCGTGAATGCCGTTCAGTGCTTCAGAGTAATAAATTTTTACAATACATACGGCAAAACAGGCTATGACACCCTTTACAGCGAAAACATCGGTGGTTATCTGCACGATATGCTGAATATTCTCATTATCTGTTCGGCTGTTTACCTGCTGTGGTCGGTAATGATGAGGGGTGCTTTTGCTCTACCCTCGGTGTATCTTTCTGCGGCGGCTCTGTGGGTGGGCTTTTACATTGAGCATTACTACTCGGCGCTTGACCCACTTGCTTATTCCGAGGAATTTTACAAAGCGGATATAGGCGTTTTCATATGGGCAGGCGGCATAACGGCTGCGCTTGCAATGCTTTTCACGACTTCGGTAATACTTCACGGCAGGCGAAAGAAGGGTGAGGTCTGATGGAAAAGGGACAGATGAAGAAGGGCTTGCTGGAGCTTTGTATACTTCAAACGGTATCCTGCGGCGACCTTTACGGATATGAGATAATGAAGAAGGTGACCTGCGCATTTGCAGGACTTAACGAAAGTACGGTCTATGCCGTGCTTCGCAGACTTCACTCCGACGGCTTCACCGAAAGCTATACGGGAGAGGTCTCGGGGGGACCGAAGAGGAAATACTACCGAATAACGGAAAGCGGAGCAGCAGAGCTTGAACGAATGAAATCGGAGTGGCACGAAATACTTGCGGCAATGAAAAGCCTTGGGGTGGAGTGATACACAATAAAAACAGGCGCAGTTCATATTGACCTTTTTGCGGTCGGATATGAATTGCGCCTTTGTATTTTTAGTTTGTCCGGCTTACCGCCGATCTGCTATGCAAATCAAACCTGGCTGTTGTTATCAAGGAAGTCCATAACATCGTCAACGGTTGTGAATGCAAGTGCGGTGCAGGTATCTGCGCAGCCGTAGTAGATGCAGATCCTTCCTGTGTCTGCGTCAACAAGGTTTGCGCAGGGGAATGTTACTGCGTCTGTATCGCCGATAAGCTCGTAGCTTGTCTGAGGGCTGATAAGGTAGGAAGCGCCTCTCTTAAGAACCTTCCAAGGCTCGTCCTTGTCAAGAAGTGCAGCGGAGAAGCTGTAAACGTAGCCGTTGCAGGAAGTAAGTACGCCGTGGTAGAAAATGAGCCAGCCGCGGTCTGTTTCGATAGGAATAGGACCTGCGCCCATCTTTGTGGATTCCCAGCCCTTGGAGGGTCCCATAACGTGTCTGTGTTCGCCCCAGTATGTAAGGTCGGGAGACTGGCTGATGAACATATCACCGAAAGGTGTATGACCGCTGTCGGAAGGACGGCTCATCATCATGTACTTGCCGTTAATCTTTCTGGGGAACATTACGCCGTTTCTGTTGAAAGGAAGGTATGCGTTTTCAAGCTGCTTGAATGTCTTGAAATCGGTTGTGATAGCAATGCCGATGGTGGGCTTCCAGCCATAAGCGTTGCACCATGTTACAATGTATCTGTCCTCACCCTCAAGCTTGCAAACACGGGGGTCGTAGCCGTACTGCCACTCTGCAACCTCGGGAATATCACACTCAAAGTGAATTCTCTCTTCATTGATGTCCCAGTGGATACCGTCTACGGAGAAGCCAACGTGAAGCTCCATATTTCTTTCTCTGTCGTCAACACGGAACACGCCTGCGAACTTGTAGTCGCCGTTTACAAAGGGAACAACGGAGCTGTTGAAGATAGAGTTGGAGGGCTCTCTGTAGCCGTTAGCCTTCTTGACCATTATCTGGTCACGCTTGATGATAGGGTTTGCGTCATATCTCCATACTACATCTCTGCAGTCAGCAGGCTTTTCCTGCCAGGGAATATTGGGCATGGATACGCCGTTGATGATCTTTGTCTTCATTTCAATACCAACCTTTCATTTTTTACATGGAATTCTCTGAGCTTCTGAGCTCACATTGTTTTCATTATACATTATTGTAAAACAAAAATCAACAGCTATTTTCATACTTAAAGGTATAAGTCACAAAATGTTTAGAATTGAAAACGTATTCAATATTTTGAGCCGCTTACAGATCCTCAAGCTCGCTCTGAGATGACACAACAGGCTTTCCGTCACGGTCTAACAGAGGGGTAAGACCGCCTGCATAACCTGCGCAATGGAACAGGTAATTTACACCTGTCTGAGTGTCCACCCATATCTCGTTTACTTCTAACGAACCTTGAGTATACAATTTTACAAATCTTTTTTCCTTAGCCATTTTAAAAAACTCTCATTTCATATTTTTTGTATTAAATGTGTCCTCATATTATTTCCCGTATTATCGGAAGCCCAAAATGATTGCCTTTATCTGCTCTTCGGTAAAGCCGTATGCCTTCATTTTAGCAATAACACTTGCTTCTCCTTCGGCTCTACCTTCCGCTCTGCCTTTGACCATGCCTTCTTCCAAGCCCTCGGCTTTAGCATTTTTCAAAGCAGATGCTTCATCGTGGAGTGCCTTTTCACGCAGGCGGGCAATTTCTCCAATCTTAGCATCTTCCGACATATCATATGTTACTTTAAGCATAAATCACACCAAGTCGGGATAAACCGCTTTTATCTGTTCATCTGTGAAGCCTAATTCTTTCATTTTCCGAATTGTCAGATTACGTTCTTCGGTTTTGCCCTCGGCTCTGCCTTTGACCATGCCTTCTTCCAAGCCCTCGGCTTTAGCATTCTTCAAAGCGGAGGCTTCATCGTGGAGCGCCTTTTCACGCAGACGGGCGATCTCCCTTATCTTTGTATCCGCCGACATATCGTATATTACTTTAAGCATAAATCACACCAAATCAGGATAAATTGCCTTTATCTGTTCATCTGTAAAGCCTAATTCTTTCATTTTCCGAATTGTCAGATTGCGTTCTTCGGTTTTGCCCTCGGCTCTGCCTTCCGCTCTTCCCTCGGCTTTAGCATTCTTCAAAGCGGAGGCTTCATCGTGGAGAGCCTTCTCACGCAGACGGGCGATCTCCCTTATCTTTGTATCCTCCGACATATCGTATATAACATTTACCGCTTTTTTCATGATAGGAACGTTAGTCTGACTGATCATCTCTAATTCCTCCTCACTGTCAGCATTTATAAACTGCAGCCACAATTCACGGCTGTTGTCGGGATCGGGTTTCTTGCCGACCTTTTTCAGCTCAAAGAAGTGTATGCCGAATTTATCGGAAAATACCTCGTCCGTACCTTTTATCATTGCTGCAACTTCCGTGTGGTAATCCTCCCCGGCAAACATATTGAAATTTATGATATTTATAGTTATTGTCTGTTTAAGCTCGCTGTAATCTTCACCGCTTTTCAGTTCCGACGAATACAGCTTTGCCCAGTAGAAAAGCGTTCTGTCACGGTAGTCAGCATCATTTTTGACCTGTATTTCAACGTTTACAAGCCTGTTATCCACCTTAAGACTAAGATCAAGACGGCTGAACTTTCCCGATAGAGTTTCGGGAGGAAGCTCGGGGTTTGTTATCTTTATATCCGATATGCTTTCCGGGGGAATATCAAGCATACTTGCCACAAAGGAATGAAGCATATCCTCGTTTTCGGTAAACATCTTCTTGAATATTATATCCAGCTTTGCGGAAATTACATTTCGTGACAAAATTCTTCCCTCCTTGTAAACATAACTTTATTATATTATATCACTTTTTTAACGATTTGCAATAGGGCAAAAATATCCGTAACGGGTTCGCTCCGCTTTCGTTATATCAGCAGATTTTTATCTCATATATTTTTCCCTTTTCGGTGTCAAAGGTCACAACGCCGCCTTTTTCTTTAACGCTGACGGGAACGCCGCAGCAGATAACATTAAGACCGCTGCCGACAATATTGCAGGTATTTCCGCAGAGTGAAAGGACAGTCATTTCCGTTACTTTACCCTTTTCCCACGCAAAGTCAACTTCAAAGCCACCCCTTGCCCTTACGCCTTTAAGTGAGCCGCTTTCCCACTCGGAAGGAAGCGCCGGAAGAACGCATATCTCGCCGCTGTGGCTCTGTACAAGGGCTTCCGCAATGCCTGCACCGCCGCCGAAGTTGCCGTCTATCTGGAAGGGCGGGTGCATATCAAACATATTGGTGCTTGTGGAGTTTGAGAGAAGTGCTCTGACGTTCTCGCCCACCTTTTCGCCGAAGCCAAGCCTTGCCCACATATTGATTATCCACGCTCTTGACCAGCCTGTGTGACCGCCGCCGTGGGAAAGTCTGCGGTCAAGTGTGGAAACGGCAGCCTTGGCAAGCTCGGGGGTCTTGCGCCTTGAAATTATATCGGCAGGATAGAGGGCGAAAAGCTGTGAAATATGTCTGTGACCCGGTTCGACCTCGTCATAATCCTCCGCCCATTCCATAATCTGACCGTACTGTCCTATTTCCGGCTCGGGCAGCCTTGAACGGAGCCTGCGCATAGTTTCGGCATATTCCTTGTCAACACCCAGTATCTCCGCAGACTCTTCCACCGCCGTAAACAGGCAGCGGAGTATCTGACTGTCCATAGAGGGACCCTGACAAAGCGAGCCTTTCTCGCCGTTTTTGGTAACATAAGTATTTTCGGGAGAAACGGAAGGGCTTGTAACAAGCTGTCCCTTGTCGTTTTCGATAAGGTAATCCTCGAAGAACTCCGCAGCCTCTTTCATTGTGTCGTACTTTTCGGCAAGGAACTCCTTATCTCCCGTAAATTTGTAATGCTCGTAAATATGCAGACAAAGCCACGCAAGACCCATAGGCCATATAGTCGCAGGCATCCATTTGTCCTGGGGAGCCGTGTCGCCCCAGATGTCCGTGTTGTGGTGGCAGACCATACCCTTGCAGTGGTACATCTCACGGGCGGTAACACGTCCGTTTTCACGCATACGCTCAATATGGTCGAACAGGGGCGTGTGGCACTCGGGCAGATTCTGTATCTCTGCGCCCCAGTAGTTCATTTCCGTGTTGATGTTGATAGTGTACTTTCCGCCCCACGCAGGCCACATATCCTTATTCCATATGCCCTGCAGATTAAGGGGCAAAGTGCCTTCTCTTGAACCTGCTATCATAAGGTAACGGGAGAAGTTGAAGTACATTTCCGCCAGCTTGTTGTCCTTGCCGCCCTCTTTGAACAGCTGCAGCCTTTCATCTGTAGGGAGAGCCGCATTTCCGCCGCTGTTGTCGTTCAGTTCAAGTGTGCAGCGGTCATACAGAGCCTTATAATCGGCTTTATGACGTTCAAGAAGCTGCTCCGCACTCTTTCTCAGGGCAGTTTTAGCTTCGGAAAGGGCTTTTTTAAGGTAATCACCCGTTCTGAAGGCTGTCTGACAGGCAAGCGTCACCACCGCAGAGTCGGCATTTTCAACTTTTATGCGGTTTGCGTCCGTAAACGCCCTGCCGCCAACCGATTTAACGGAAATTGCCGTTGCATAGGGTATACCGTCTGACATTGTGAACAGCAGCGTTGAGCTGTCGTAGGCTTCGTTCCTGTCGTAGTCGTCGTCCTTGCCGTCAATAACGGAGGTGAAGCTTATTTTACCCTTTTGGTCGGCGTTAAATACTATCACCATTACCTCGTCGGGGTGGGAAACGAACACCGTTCTTGAATATTTCACTCCGCCGCTTTCCCAGCGTGTCTCGCAGAGAGCGTTTTCAAGGTCAAGGCTTCTGCGGTAGTCCGCAATATCCTCCGTACCCGACTGCCATATGTGAAGGTCGCCCATAGGGTGATAGTGGCGCTGCTGCTCGTTTGTGCCGTAGAAAGCGTCCTCGCAGAGAGCCTGTGCCTCGGTTATCCTGCCCTCTTTTATAAGGCTGCGTATCTTGTCAAGGTTATCATAGGCTTTAGGGTTGTTTCTGTAACGGAAACCACCCGACCACACGGAATCCTCGTTAAGCTGGATAAGCTCGTCTGTCGGTCTGCCGAAGATCATTCCGCCTATGCGTCCGTTGCCAACGGGCAGCGCCTCGTTCCAGTCTGCTGCAGGCTTGTTATACCATAAAAAATCCGAATATCTGTTCATTTTTCTCCCCCACATATAAATTATTATACAAATTATAACATATCCTGCTATGAAAAACAAGCGGTATTTGTGCAATATTTTCCCCACAAAAACGCCCTTGGCATAAAAAAGTTTGAAGTGTGGAGTTTATTTCAATGTGGAATTGTCTTAATTCGGAATGCGGAATTCGGAATTCGGAATTATTATATTGACTATAATTTACTTAATTGGTGTAAAAAAAGGGAGCGGAAAAATCCTTCCTGTATAGAAAAATATTATACTAATAACATCGCAGCAGGCAATACAATAATTATTCATTTAGCGCAGCACCTATAATTCCACTTTCAACTTTCAACATTAAAATAAACTCCACTCTTCACTCTCCACACTTCACTCTCCACACTTCAACCTTCTTCCATATCTTCTTCCGTGTCTTTATCCGCAATATCCGCATATGCTTCTTTTATTCCGTTTTTAACAGCCCACTTAATTACAAAATACAATGCAATTAAAACAATAATTGCCGTTCCAAAGCTCATTCCAAGTTCTTCCCAGATCATATTTTTACTCTCCCTTATTTAAGCAGCATAGCAAATGAAATTGCGATAATAAGCGTTAAAAGCCCCGATCCCAATGCAAGTAAAAGCTTTTGATAGGGTCTTTTACCTTCTTCCCTGGCTTTGGCAATATCATCAAGCCCCACACCCTCGGAAAACGCAACTATCTCCCTATAGGTCTGAATATCAAACTGCTTTTTCATCTTTTCCAGCCTGAACGCTACATAAAGTGTAACACCCATTAACATAAGCCAGATACCAATACCCACAAAGCTCAAAAAATGGAACAGCGGTATAGGTGAAAGAATTGCCAATAAAAACAAGACTGCGTAGATATGACTTAACCCTTCAAATTTCTTCCTGTCTTCAGCTCTGATCTGTTCTTTCATGATCTCAATATCTCCTTTGATCAAATTATCGATGGAGACATTAAATACCTCGCTTAAAAGAACAAGACTGTTTACATCGGGATAGCTTTTATCATTCTCCCAGTTAGAAATAGTTTGCCTTGATACATATACTTTTTCTGCAAGTTCTTCCTGTGATAATGATAATTCATTGCGACGTTTTTTTATCTGACTTCCAAGCTCCATATTGTCTGCCTCCTTCATTTTTTATTTTAATCAAAGCAGCGTTTTTGTCTATCAAAGCCCTTTGACAACTGTATATTTTATTCATTTTTTCAATGTCAAAAGTCTTTTACATGACTTAAAAGCGCACATTTTCAAAGGAAATCCCATTTCTACAACTTCCGATTTGCAGGTCAGTTTATTTCAATGTGGAATTGTCTTAATTCGGAATTATTATATTGACTATAATTTGCTTATACTAATAACATCGCAGCAGACAATAGTTATTCATTTAGCGCAGCCCCTATAATTCCACTTTCAACTTTCAACTTTCAACATTAAAATAAACTCCACTCTTCACTCTCCACACTTCAAACTTCTTCAAATTCCACATTAAAACAAGTGCCATAGCACCTTCGACAATAAGATCGAAAGTGCTATGGCTAAAACTTTTTTAAACCTTTTTAAATTACATACCTGTAAGACCGGAACGTGCAATACCTTCCGTAAAGTTCTTCTGCAGGCAGATGTAAAGGATAAGCATAGGCAGGATCGAGATAAGACAGCCTGATTCCATCCATACTATAAGCTCTCTTACGTTTACCTGAACGTTACCGTTGTCGAAAATGATTCTTGTAAGGTTAGCGTCAAGGTTTTTAAGCATAAGGGCGATAGTTCTGTTGTCGGTGAAGAACGATGTACTTACATAGTAGTCGTTCCAGTACCATACAATTGAGAGAAGGAATACTGTAAGGAAGGTTGAACCTGCGTTGGGTACCATAACCTGAATGAAGGTTCTCAGCGGCGAGCAGCCGTCAAGGTATGCAGCGTCTTCAAGCTCCTTAGGAAGTCCTCTGAAGGACTGTCTGAACAGGAAGATGAACAGACCTGCACGGATACCGTTAGCCGTCAGCGCCGGGAAGTACATCGTTACCGCAGTATTGATGAGGTTGATGTAGTTGCCCGTTGCAGCATGGTAAATGCCGAAGGGATTGAAGTAACGGAAGAACATATACTGAGGAATAAGGATGATCTGTGAAGGCACAAGTATCATCATGATTACAACGAAGAACAGTATGCTCTTGCCCTTGAACTTGAATCTTGCGAAGCCGTAGCCTGTGATCGCACAGGTAAGTACCTGCAGGATAGAACAGCCTATGTTAAGCACAAGAGTATTTCCGAGGGTGTTCCAGAAATCCATTGCCCTTATAGCGTCCTTGATGTTGGACATGGTAAAGGTCTTGGGTATCCACATGATAGTGGGGTCGTTCATTTCCGCACGGGGACGGAATGCGCAGGAGATCATAAATATCAGAGGATAAAGAATGATAAAGCACAGACCGAATACGATAAGGGCTCTGAATATGGGCCATACTGCGTCAATAACTCTTTTTCTCTTGAGATACCTCTGCTCCTCCGGCGTAAGGGATTCAAGGCGCTTCTGGAAACGCTCCTTCCTCTCCTTACGGGACATTTTGGGTTCTTTTATTTTCTTTTCCGGCTTTTTAAGGAAGCCGGAGCTTCTGAGTGCTGATGCCATTATATTTCTCCGCCTCCTTAATCATCATACCAAACAAGCTTGTTCATGATCGCGAATATGATTCCGAGAGCTATAAGTATGATTCCAAAGTAGCTCCACGCCATAGCCGCCGAGTAACCGTACTGCCAGTCGCTCTGTACTTCCAGCACACGGGTCATTACCTGGTTGGTGGGGTCCGTGAATGCATCGATAACGGTATAAACGATATTTACAAGGATCATAGGGGAAACGTAAGGAAGGGTTATCTTCCAGAAGAATTCCCATGAGGTCGCACCTTCGATAGCAGCCGCTTCCTTAGCGGAAGTGGGGATGCCCTGCAGTGCGGAAAGGAAAATGATTATCTGGATACCGCACTTCCATACAAGGTTCAAGATGTCCGAGGTTATCTCCGACAGCATTTCCGTGAACTGTGTACCGAAGCCGTAGATTCCGATAAATTCAAGGAGCTGGTCTACCATGTCCGTTTCGAACATTGTGGAGAACTGCTCTGCGCTGTTGTTTCCGTTTGTTTCGAGGTTACCTGTGATAATTGCGTAAACAGGACCTGTAGCAATGATAACGGGGAGGAAGAATACGGCTCTTGCGAAGGTCCTTCCTCTGAACTTCTGATTGATGATGATCGCAACGAACATCGAGAAGATAATGATTATAGGAAGGTTCAGCGCCATATCCTTCAGCGCTTCCACAAGGTACTGTCTGAAGGTCGGGTCGGTCATGAACGCTCTTTTATAGTTTGCAAGACCTGCCCAGCTTTTAAGCAGATAACCTGTTTCAGGCTGAACGTTGTTGAACGAGTAATAAAAGGACTTGCACACCGGTATGATAAAGAACATCAGCGCTCCGACGAACCAGAGGGCAATAAAGCCGTAGCCGTAAAGTCCTTTCTTCTTTTCATAGGATAGTCTTGACATTCTCATTTTATCCTATGACCTCCTTTCCGACGTAATCGTACAGGCTGTAGACCTTGCCGTTCTTGGTAACGGTTCTGTCTGCCTTATTTACGATTGTTTTTGTACCGTTCTCATATACAGTTTCAATTTCATCATCGGAAAGAATATTGTATTCTGTGATCTTCTGATTAGAAACATCCGAGAGAATATCCTTAGTGAAGCGGTAGCAGCCTGCAGCGTCCTCTGTCCAGTACTTAGCGTCGGCATAGAAGTAAACGTCATAGCGTGTATCCTTAAGCTCGTTTGCTTCTTCCGCCATAAGGTCGAATCTGAGGTTGCTGCCCGAAGCAACAGCGTCAAGAATAAGGTCTGCTATCTGAGCGTCACCGTTCACAGCTGTTGTGGAGTAGGATTTAAGGCCGTGCATAACGATCTGATAGAAAGGTATATCTTGATCGAAAATATCGAACTTGCTGGAGTTGAGCGGAACGTTGGTTATGTGGTCAACATAAGGGAGCACATAAGCGTTTGCACCGTCTGCAAGTACCGAGCCGACCTGATCGTCAAGGAGCTGATAATATTCCCGGAGATCATACTTGACCATTTCACGGGACACAGCCTTTCTGCCATAGTCGCCGTAGATAACGGTTGAAGCGGAACCGACGGAAATGTTGCTCAGACCAAAAGAGCTGTAGCTCTTGGCAAGATTGTTGAACATCTTTTCGTATCTTTCGGGAGAAAGGAGTGCCATTGCCTTATAGAATTTGTTTTCAATTCCGTAAGCAAGGTCGTAGGTGTACTGCCTGGAGTATGCGTTGGAAACTCTTATTGCAGTATCGGTCATTGTCCAGTATCCGCTGCCGCTCTTAAAGGTAAGGTTATCGACTTCGGGATATATGGAAATGTTATTGCTGTCGGCATAGCTCATAAGGTCCTTGAAATCGGACTTTCCGCCCAGCTTTGAAGCCGGCTTTGCCTTATCGGAAACCTGTTCCTTAATATCCGCAGCTGTCCACTGGTTGTAGTTTACAACAATGCTGTCTGCGCCGCCTGCCTGAAGCTCGGTAAGAATGTCCTTAGCGTCATCGAAGCTTGTTGCAACGTGCTGCATTGTAACGGGGAGACCTATAACGGATTCCTTTTTAAGAACGCCGCCGTAGAAATCAACGTAAAGTGAAGTATCATTTACGGTATCGGACTTTGCAACGCCGTATTCGGAAGAAGTGAGGTAATCTCTGTACTTGTCTGCAATGTCAATGTAGTCAACACTGCCGTTTTCGCCGTTGGAAACGGGGTAATATCTTACCTCGATCTCAGGAACGAGGATTCCTCTCTTTTCAAATACCTTAAGGGGGTTAGCGTCGCCGCCCATGAGGTATTCATCGTTTGTGCGTATCTCAAAGTCGAAGTAGCAGGTATTGTAGCTGGTCTTGTTCTGACCGGAAACGTAGGCGTTGATAGAAGCGCAGGTGTCGCCCTTGTCGGCAACTACCATCATACCGCTGTTTCCCTTTACGATTCCGTACATGGGAAGGTAAACCTGCTGAGTAACAGCCGGAGCGGTCTGGGAAACTGCGGTTATATCTCTTCCGTAGACCTTTCCGCTGTAGGTCTTAAGACCTGTTTTGCCGTTGTTGAAGTTTATAAGAGCACCGCTTCCGTCAGGAATAACGTAATAGCCCTCGTCCTCTTCCGTTGCGGCACCGAAGGATGTCATAAAGGCAAGCTCCGTAACGATCTTGTCGCCGTCCTCCTCCTTTATTTCGGAGGTGTCAACGTAAAGCTTGAGGTAATCGTCCTCCAGGGTATAGGTAACGGGAACGGTTATTTTTGCTGCGGCAAATTTATAGGTTATCTGCACGCCGTTTTTAACGTCCTTGAACTTAGCCTTGCCCTTTACCTTGCTGTTGAGTGTAGTAGTTCTTCTCTTGGAGGGTTCTCCGTAGATAACGGTCATACCTGCCTTAAGCTCCTGTATCTGAGCCTTTTTACCCGTTGAACCGTCGGCGTTTATAGGATTTGACCACCATATTTCTCCCGTGCCTTTATCAACAAGGGCAAGGGTGACTTCCTTTTCGTTCTTGTAGAACGCCAGCTTGCTGTTTTCCGCAACAAGCTCCATGTCAGCCATAACTTCCTCGTCAGTACGGGGAACGAAATCCTCGTCGGCAGGCTCAGCCTCCTCTTCGGCAGTTTCCGCAGCCTCAGCTGCATCATCTTCCGAGCTTGCAGGTATAGCGCATACCGAAATTGCCATTGTAAGGCAGCATATGCAGGCGAGGACCTTTTTTATATTAATACGCATTTGTTTCACCACTTTTCAGTATAAAATCAGACTCTTAATCTGTAAGAAAGCTCTGTATAGATAGAGAATACGAATATGAGTACCTGCTGGAACAGTGTAAGCAGAAGAACAAGCAGGAACAGTATAGCTATCATAGCCACAATAGTCAGCAGGATAAGCGCAACCGTCTTTCCGAAGCTGAACTGATGCACAGCTTTCATTGCCGACAGCACAAGCACGAAAGACCAGCAGGTTCCCAGTATCTCAAAGGCCTGGATGAAGATGTATTCATCCTTGATGAGGAAGTGGGAAAGCACCGTTCCGATAAGGTAACCGGCTATGTACGGCACTAAAGCGTAAGCGCTGTAAATAAATATGTTCTTCATTGAACCCTCTCCGTCGAAGAGAGTACACATTGCCCAGTTTGCAACTACCCATACACCGAAAAGCACGAAACTTTTGAAAATGTAAGGAACTATGTTGAAAATTTTGTCGTAATCGGAATAATACTGGAAACCGTAAAGTCTGCTGTAAGCGATCTGCTGTATAAAGAGGAGGCAGACGATAACGAAAGCTATCTTCATTGAGCCTTTTTTCTTCCAGCGCAGATCCTCGAAGCCCTCAAAGGGGTGCGTTATAACGTGTTTAACAAATTGTCCCTGAGTTAAATCCAGCATATCAAGCACCGCCCTTTCTCAGAAAATTCAGCTTGCCCTTTTTCTTCAGTTTTCCTAAAACTATCAGAAGAACGATAACAACTATCAGAACAACGATTATTGCCGTAAAGTGAGCCTTCAGCCATATATCTCTGTAGCCCTCGTAAGCTCTGTTATAGCGTCCGCGGCTGATGGAGATCTTGAAGTACTCCATAGCCTCTTCGTAATCGCCTCTGTTAAAGAGAGCGTTGCCGATTCCGATGTAAGCACGGCGGTAGTTTCCGTCGTATTTAAGAACGTTCTGCCAAGGTTCAAGGGATTCTTCATATTTACCGTCGTTATAAAGGTTAGCCGCTTCCGTAACGATCTCGCCGAACGCTGTTCTTGTGAATACTGTCAGCGCATTTTTACGGGAATCGAGAACATAAAGCTTGTTGTCGTAGCTTTCGATAGCGGCAGCGGAACGGAAGGTGCCAAGCTGTTCGCCGGTGCCGCCCATTATGAACAGGAGCCAGCATTCCTTGTCGTACTGGAAGATACGTCCGTGCTGGAAGTCCAGAATGTTCAGCTCGCCGTTAGGACCGATGTCGATATCAACAAGGCTTGAGTTCTTTGCGTAGATGGAGTAGTAGGTCGGGCTCTTGTCGCCGAACTGGAACTCATTGTCAACGCCGAGAGAGTCAAGGATGTTGTTGCCCTCGGGGTTCAGCTTCTTTACAAGGTCGGTAGTGGTCTCCGTTGACTCCGTAACGGTATAGATAAAGCCCATATCGTCAATATCGAAGTTTGAGAATCCGATAGGAGTTGACTTTGTGCTGCGGAGACGCTGCTCTTCGGTGGAAATAAGGTTCCAGAAAGCGTTTGCAAGAACCTCAGCGGTCTGTTCAACTCTGTTTGCGCCGTAGTATCCGAGGAATTTGCCGTTTGCATCAAACATAACGGCACCTCTTGTAACGGATTTAACAACAACGTAAACATTTCCGGCTTTATCAACGATAACCTTGTTGGGGTTGTAGGTAAGGTCGGAGGAATACAGCTCTGTTTCGGGTCTGCCGAAGATCATGCTGATATTTCCGTCCTTGTCGCACTTGATAACACGCTCGTTTTCGTTGTCTGCGATGTAAATATCATCTCTGTACTGGTCAACGAAAACGCCTGTAGGTTTTTTCAGCGTGGTAGTCTCTCCCTCGTAGGTAAAGGTATCCATTACTCTAACGAGATTGAAGTCCATATCTGTCACAACGATTCTGTTATTGCCCTTGTCAACTATGTACATAAGGTCATCGTGGGAAACGAACAGGTCTGCAGGTTCGTTGAAGGAACCAACGCCAATATCGTCACCGCTTACGAAATAGTCTGCAGTATAGCCTGCCTGAGAAGCGATAGGATCGCCCCATCTGTCATAGTTGTAAGGGTCATAAGCCTCGGTCGCCGAAGCGCTTACTGCGCAAACAGAAATTGTTATCGCAGCGGCCGAAACCAGTGAAATAAGCTTTTTCAAGCCTGACATATTATCACCCTTTCCGAATTTATGCTCATTGCCTGAAAATTAGTCTGAAGATTATTAATCTTTCATACCGGCGTGAGCCATTGTTTCCATAACGTTACTCTGAGCTGCAATGAATATTGCAAGAGGAGGTATCATAAGCACAACTGCGGAAGCTGCGATAGCGCCCTGTCGTGCGATACCTGCTGCTGCGATCTGCTGAACGACCGTAGGAATGGTTTTGAGCGCCTCATCATAAACGAGATTGCCGCCGGTCGAATTCCACGCAGCCTGGAACTGGAAGATGATAATTGTCATTATTGCGGGTTTTGAGTTCGGCATTACTACCTGCCAGCATATACGCATCAGACCTGCGCCGTCCACCTTAGCTGCCTCTATCATAGCGTCGGGTATCTGTCCAACGCTGTTGATCATAAGGTAAAGACCCATTGAGGTAGCGATAAGGGGAAGGATAAGAGCAGAATATGTGTTGATCATACCGAGCTTTGCCATAACGATATACTGCATGATGTATGTAACTGTGCTGTTGAAGAGGAGCGCAATTACGACCACTTTGTTTATCAGCTTAACGCCCGGGAATTTGCACTTTGCAAGGATAAATGAAGCCATGCAGGCAAATACAACGTGAAGTACGGTAGCAGTGACCGTAACGAACAAGCTGTTGAATACGTTTCTTGAGAAAGGCACCCAAGAGTTGTTCGCAACCTGGAAAAGATCCTTGAAGTTATCTGTCGTCGGGTTAATAGCATAAAGCTTAGGCGGCATGATAAAGATCTCCTGCACAGGCTTGAGGGATGTAACGATCGCAATATAAATAGGAGCGATCATAAACAAGCCCAGGAATGTAAGAAGAAGAAAAATACCGATGTCGTTTGTCCAGGACTTGCCGACACGCTTGTTGGTGCCCTTGGACTTTTCCATTTTGCGGTGTTCTTTTTCGCGGCGCTTTCTCAGCGCTTCAAGAGCGGCAGCGTTCTCAGCTTCGATCTGAGCCTGAATCTGAGAAGGCTTCAATTCTTTTTTAGCCATTATGATCTCACCCCTAACTTAGTTCATATATTTGCCGAGTATCTTGCTTATCAGCTTGTTGCAGAGAAGCATTACAACGAAAAGGACGAAGCATATAGCGGAAGCGTAGCCCATTTCGTAACGTACCCAGCCGTAGTCGAATGCGTGAGTCATAATCGTGTGTACCTTGTAGTCCGTGGAAGGGAAGCCTGCGAGGGAACGACCAACGATATCTACCGTGAAGGAGGAAACTATCTGCATAACGGCAGCGAACATAAGCTGCGGACCCATTGAAGGGATAGTGATATAGATAAGCTCCTGAGTACGGTTCTTGATGCCCTCGATAGCGCCTGCCTCGTACATGGACTTGTCGATGCTCTGGAAGCCTGCACGGAGAGCAAGGAAGCCTGCGCCCATTGAAACCCAGAGCTGAACTACGATAACGCAGGGGAGAACGTAGTTAGCGTCCGTCAGCCACTGAATAGCGCCTGTAGTGATGCCAAGGGAAGAAAGGAACGCATTAAGGTAGCCGTATGAGTCGCCCGAGAAGATGAGCTGCCATACGAAGTAGATGTTACCTGCCATTGACGGTGCATAGAAGATAAGTGTGAACACCGTCTTGAGCACGGGATGAAGCTCGTTGATGAGCCATGCAAGCAGGAAGCTGAGTGCATAGCTGAGAGGACCCGTGAAAATGGCGAAAATAAGTGTTGTTCTTATTGAGCCGATGAAAACATCGTCCTCAACGAACATGGTGTAAAAGTTCTGAAGTCCGATAAACTTAGGCGGAAAATGCGCCATATCGAAATCGGTGAAGCCCATAGGGAGCGACATTATAACAGGGATTACTGTGAACAGGATAAAGAAGATCATAAAAGGCGCAAGCATAACGTAGCACATTTTGTTCCTGTTCATTTCGTGAAGCGTATAACGGACATTTTCCTTAAAGGAATGCTTCTGTTCGCTTCTCAGCAAAATTTCCTTTTTCTGAGTTTGTTCAGCCAAAATTAACCCTCCGATCCTTAAGTTTCCAAGCCGAGATTTTCACGTTTTCTCGTAATTTCGTTGTTGATGTCAACATTGTAAAGTCTGAGTGTTTCTCTCGGATTTTCCTTGTCGTTTACAACGGAACGGAAAGCGTTCATAATGCTTCGGGTAACAACGTAAGCAGACGGAATAATAGGAATTTCCTCCAGCTGATTCATCTGAGCATAGATCTTGTCAAGGTCGTTCTTGGACCAGTTAAGCTTTGCAAGAGCATCCATATTAGCGCATTCAAAACGTCCGAGAGGACCCATAACGCCCTCAACGTTCTGACCGTATTCAACCATTGTATCTGTTTCTGTGAACCACTTGATGTAAGTCCAAGCAGCTTCAACGTTCTTGCAGTCTCTGAGGATGATAGCACCGGAACCGTTGGAGTTAGCCGCATTGGAGATCTTGCCATTTGCCTGCTCTGTTCCGGGAACGGGGCAGAAATCCCACAGACCCTTTATTTCGGGAGCGGCGGTGTTGAGCTGATTGTAGAATGTACAGTAGTTCTGTATAACGATAGGAGCCTCACCTGTTCTGAAACGAGTGAAAGCGTCATAGGACTGATCGAACTGGTAAACGTTATAGAAATCAGTCCATGTAGCGAAAGCATCAACTGCAGCCTGACTGTCAAAATTGGTGGCTGTCTGGTTTTCGTTGTAGTAGTTTGTACCGCTCTGGAGCATAAGGAGAGCGAAGGTATGACCGGATTCGGTAGCAGGTGAAACAGCGGTGCCGTTTACGTTGCCGGGAAGAACAAGACCGGGCTGCATATACTTTCTCTGAAGTGCAGGCAGCATATCAATAAGTTCATCCCAGGTTGCGGGAGGCTCGGCAATGCCGACTTCCGCAAGCATATCCTTACGGTAGAACATCATGGGGAAGGTCTGAGTAAGGGGAACGCCGTACACCATGTCATCGTAGGTGTACATAACCATAGCATTTTTCTGGAAACGTTTCTTTACCTCGTCAAAGCCGTCAAGATCGCTCACAGGCTGGAGCAGACCTCTTATAGCAAGGTTTACGGGGAATTCGCCGCCGATAAAGAGGGCAACATCAGGACCCTTTCCTGCAAGAACTGCTTCCATAATAGTACCCTGTACAAGGTTTACCGAAACGTCAATGTTATAATTTGTAGAGAACTCGGAATCCGTCATCTGCTTGATAACGTTGGTCTGGTCACGTCCGATTCCGACCCAGACGTTGATGGAGTCAGCAGTAACATCGGAAAGAACGGTGTAATCCTCAAAGAACGAGCCCCAAAGAGCCTTGGTGTTGAAGGCGAGGCTCTTGAAAAAGTTTTTCCTGGAGGAAGTTACCTTCTGATCCGCAGGAACGAGCTCGATGAAATCAACTTCCAAGGGCTGCTTTCTGTACTGGCGCATCCATGAGGAAACAGCGGAAACGTTGTCCTTGATGCCGCTTGAAGAAATATAGTCGGGGATCTTGTTAGGCTTCTTAACGCACTTGTCCAGAACATCTGCAAGACGGTCCAGAGCCGCAGCTTCGGAGCCTTCGATACCTGCTATCTCTTCAATAGCCGCACGGATCTCTCTGAGTTCTACGGAAAGTCTTGTAAATACGCCGAGAAGCTCGGGTATCTCTCTGTGAACGTAGTAATCGGTGTACTTATCGGGTGTAGGACCGGTTATCATAAGGATCTGCATATAATACTGGTTAGCTTCGTAAACGATGCTGTCCAGCTTACGCATATATTCACCTATTTCGCCGGGGATACACTCAAGGGCGAGGATATGCTTTCCTGCGTCAAGATAAATGTAAGCAGGGTCGCCGTTTTCATCCTCGGGAACTACCGATACCCAATCGCTGCTGTAGTAGAACTTAATATCGGCAAAAGCGTCGGAGGGAACTTCTCCGTCGATATAAAGTCTTCTGTTACTGAAAAGACCTCTCAGCTCGTTCTGACGGGTCTTGAGATTTACCTTGTAATATCCTGCGGTCTCAACATTTACTTCCCAGTAAATAGTATCGCCGGAGTTAGACCAAGTACCGTCGCCCACCGTATTATAACGCTGCTTTGTGGGGTGAGAGGGTTCAACAAGGTAATTTCCTCTGTCGTATGTAGGGAAAAGGGTCTGTGAGTTGGTGTACACATAATGCTCGCCCTGAACCTTTATAGGCTCTGCGCCTGCGTTTTTCGCAAGGTCGCTGTCGGAGGGCTTCACATATGCCTCATAGCCTTTTTCGTTATAGAGCTTGATATATTCGATCGCAATCATAGCTCTTTCCGACTGAATAGAGATAGTATGCTTGCCTTCATCAAGGGCAAAAAGGAGAGGTTCGTTAAAAAGACCGTCCTCGTCCTTGAAAGCGGTTTTCGTCCACATAGGCATTTCCACCTGAGGAGGACGAATTTCGTTATCCTTTGAGTCGGTAGAAATGGGATATTTGTTTGTCCATATTCTCGGAATGTTAACACGGTTAGCGGTGTCATAGGGTGATTCGCCGTCAAGAAGCACCGACACCTCCGAGATAGTTGAGCTGCCCTCTATCTGATAATAGGACATTTCAATGCTGTAAGCGCCCGTCTTGGGTACGTCCACCTCAAAATCAAGGGTACCCTCTTCATTTGACCAGATAATAACGTTATCCTTGCCCTCATAGCTTCCGACCTCGACCTTTGCATCGGAAGAAGCGCCGACATATGTCAGATATGCTTCCTTGTCGGGACGGGCCATTCCGGCAATCTCGTCATAATATTCGCTGTAGGTTTTTTGTTTAACGAACAGCGAGGTCTCTTCCTCGCCGGAAGAATCGGCCGAAGAACCGGTCTGAGCCGCAGCGGAGTCCGAACCGCCTTCGTCTGCGTAAGCAGGAACCGCAGAGATCATTGAAACGCTGAGTATCAGCGCTATTACAGCCGACAAAGTTCTCCTTATATTTGTTTTTTTCGACAACAGATAGACCACCTTTCATATAAAATCGCAAATATCTGTTTTGTCTAACTCAATAGGAAAGAGCTGATTCATGTGAAGCAGTTATTTTATGTTCAGACCGCAGCCCAAGACCCCTCCGTAAACGCCGCCCGGCAAAATGCCCTTGCGTTTTCTTAACCATATACAGAAATGTGTACTTTATGTGTTTGTCGCATAAAAGTTATGTACACAATAACTGAAAAAATACTGAGTTGTATTATAATTATATCAATTTGCATAAGGGTTGTCAAGGTTGTTAAATTGATTTTGTCTATAATTCTGTTTTTGTTCATATTTCCGACTTAATTTGCTTTAAACACATCAACTAAAACGTTTTAGATTGGTCATATGAACCACATACAAAAGCCTCTAATCGTCAAACTGCACAAAATATTGCGTTTTTATTAATTGATATGGCTTGTCTTTGCTTTTTATACCAATTCCCATTTGTTCTATGGATTAATACTAATAACCATTTGTTCTATGGATAAAGACGGCGGATAGAATACGTCCAATCAGGTAAACTTGTTTACCTTGAAGACGACCGCAGGCAGGCTGGTCTGTCGGTCAGCCCCTCTGTCACTTCGTGACACCTCCCCTCACAGGGGGAGATCACGCCTGTCAA